>RGAX01000088.1 GCA_009919985.1 Opitutaceae bacterium | reverse complement strand
TCGAGGCGCTCACGCCAAGCCCCGAACACATGTTCTGGTTTGAATATAATTTCCTTCATGTGCTCGCCGCTGACGGTCGCGCCGAGAAATCCGCGCTCGGCGATCACACCCCCGCCGGCTACCGCCAACGCGCACGTTTCTACACGATCAGTGAAGAAGGCCGCCTCAACTTCGCGAAAAATATCGCCGCTTACATTGTGTTTCTCGCGCGCAACACCGGTCTCGCCTCCGCCGCGACGTGCACCGCCGCCGAAACTCGCCTCGCTGGATACACCAGCCTCGCCGCGATGCTTAACGATATTGCCAAAGCTTAAGTCGCTCCGCGAACGTCCCTGACCCACAACTCTTAGATCCCCCCCCTCTATGGCCGCATTCATCCACGACGATTTCCTGCTCTCCAACCCGGCTGCCCGCGAGCTCTACCACACCTTCGCCAAGAACGAGCCGATCTACGATTACCACTGTCACCTTCCGCCCGCTCAGATCGCCAACAACCACCGCTTTGCCGACCTCGCCGAGATCTGGCTCGGGGGCGATCACTACAAATGGCGCGCTCTTCGCACCAACGGCGTCTCTGAGCGTCTCATCACCGGCAACGCCACCCCGCGCGAGAAATTCGACGCCTGGTGCGCGACCATGCCGCACACCCTCCGCAACCCGCTCTACCATTGGTCGCACCTCGAGCTCGCGCGCTATTTCGGCATCACCGATATCATCAACCCCGCTAGCGCTGACGCTATTTGGGAAAAGGCCAACCCCCAGTTGGCCACGATGCGCGTCCACGATTTTCTGACCCACTCCAAGGTCGCCGTCGTCTGCACGACCGATGATCCCGCGGACTCGCTTGAGCTTCACCAGAAAATCCGCGCCAGTGGTTTGAAGACTCGCGTGTATCCGACCTTCCGGCCTGACAAGGCCTTCGCCGTGGGTACGCCCGCGGTGTTCAATGCCTACATGGAAAAACTCGCTGGCGCGGCCGGTGGTTCCTTCGCGGCTAACGGCGTACGTACGTTCGATGATTTCCTCGGCGCGCTAAAAAAACGCCACGACGATTTCCACGCCATCGGCGGCCGCGTCTCCGATCATGGCCTAGAATCCGCGCTCGCCGAACCATGCACGCACGCGCAGGCGCAATCTGTTTTTGACGCTGCCCGCGCCGGCCGTGTGCCTTCTGCCGAAGACATCGCTCGCTACGGTTCTTATCTTATGCTGGAGCTTGGCCGTTGGGACGCCGCGCGCGGCTGGACGAAGCAGCTGCACCTAGGAGCGCTTCGTAACAACAACACCCGCCTGCTCACCAAGCTCGGCCCCGACACCGGTTTTGATTCCATTGGCGATTTCCCGCAGGCCGTCGCGCTTTCGCGTTACTTGAATGCGCTCGACGCCACCGATCAGCTCCCGCGCATGGTCATCTACAATCTCAATCCCGCCGACAATTACGTCATGGCGACAATGATTGGAAATTTCCAAGACGGCACTATTCCCGGCAAAATCCAATTCGGTAGCGGTTGGTGGTTCCTGGACCAGAAGGAAGCGATGGAGTGGCAGCTTAACTCGCTCTCCAACCTCGGCCTGCTCTCGCGCTTCGTCGGCATGCTCACGGATTCGCGCAGCTTCCTTAGCTACCCGCGCCACGAGTATTTCCGTCGCACGTTGTGCAATCTCCTAGGCGGCGATATCGCGCGCGGCGAGATTCCCAACGACATGGCGCTCGTCGGCGGCATGGTTAAAAATATCTGCTTCGCCAACGCCCGTGGCTATTTCGGTCTCGAGCTCGCGAAAGAATTTTCCGCCTAAGCGCTTTTTCCCGCTTCAAGGCTGACCGAAATTATCGGCGGCCCCAGCGGTGGAAAATCGCTTCAAGTACGCCGAATTGATCGGTGAGTAAGCCTTCGTACCCGCACGGCCGGTCGTCCCAGTAGCGCCAGTCCACACCGCTTTGGTTGCCGCCGAAGACAAGCGCATCGGCAAAACCGACGCAGAGTCGTTCGAGTAGCGCATCGGCCTCGCGTTTCAATCCGACCCGGTACAACGCCATCACAAAGTGCCGACTCTGCGCGTGAGTGCGGCCGCCGTTTTGATAATAACCTAGCGGATAACCCTGCATGATGTCGGCCAGATCGTGATCGGGAATGGGGCGCAAATTTCCCGGCAGCCCGAGCGCGGCATCCGGCATACCGACGCGTTGGGCTTCAGTAAGGAGGCGTTTTAGTAGTGCTTTCGCGCGAGTCGGTTCGACTAGACCTGCACACACGGCCGCGCCGTTGACCGCGAGGAAGCCGTGGTCGTGCAACTCCCCGAGTTGGCAACGCCAACCGCCGAACCAACCCGTTTGTTCGTTCCAAAACGCGGCCGCGTAATTACTTTTTAATTTCTCCGCCCAGGATTCAAGCGCAGTGGCTTTGGAGCTAAGACCAAATTTACGCAGGGCGGGCGCGAGTTCGCGAAGGGCGCCGTAAAGAATCGCGTTAGCAAAAGCGTCCTTCCAGCCAAACGAAACTACGTCGTACCAACATGTACTCCATTGGCCGCTGCCACTCGTGCCTGTGCGGTATGCACTTTCGATCAGGCCGTCGCCGTCAAGGTCGCGGTTTTGGGCTTCATCGATTAGTTTGAGAATGCGTGTGCGGTATTTTTTGAACCATGCACGGTCCTCGGTTGTTTGTAGAAAATCACCGAGTCCGCGTAGGGCGGAGGTGCCCGTCATGAGGTATTCGTCGGCCGCGTCATGCGCGCGGCCTTCTTGCAGGAGTCGACCGGCGGCGTACCCCGGTCCGCCGTCGAGCCAGCGCTCAAGCGAGTAACGCAGTAGCTCGGTCGCGGGAAATCTAGGGAGGAGCGAGGGCATCGGCCGCGTGACCGCCGACCACGTGTCCATACAGATGGGGCAATGCATGGAGGCGCCGTTGTTGCTGAGCGTGCCGGTGTCGGCGCGAAAGGTGAGGGCGGTGAAATACGTGCGCGCAAGGGCGCGTTTCACGACGGTGGGTGCACTTGCGCGGAGAGCGGAGGGCGGTGTTTTGGGGCGCAGTGTGAGTTGGGCGCTGAAGCGACCTTTGGGGAGACGGTGCAGACCCTCGGTGGTGGCGTGTTCGCCTAATTTGAGTTCGAGGATGTTGAGATCGGTGTGGCGAAAACAGTCGCTGCGTGCACTCAGGTGTGGAGAGGTTGAGGCAAATTCCCAGGTGCCGAAGCGCGGAAAGTTCATAAGCAGCGGGAGCGTGACGCCGCCGGCCTCACCTGCTTGGATGAGCTGACCAAGCACGTGGGAAGGCGCGACGCTGTTGCGGAAGCCGATTGTCCAAGCGCCGCTCACCCAAGCGAGTGCGTCGCGTGTAGCGGTACGTGTGGCTCTCAACGTAAGGCCGGCCGCGGTGATACCCCATATGAGTTGGTAATGTTGCGCCCCGACATGGAAATCGTACGTGACCGTCGCGCCGCGCACGCGGGTGGTGCCCGTGATGTCGCAACGTACGGCGGGAATGAGCGCAGGGGGCGCGCCGAGTTCGTGGAGTTGCGGGCCCTGCGCGAAAAAAGCAGGTTTGGCGGCGAGGAGATTCGTGCCGGAGTGGGCAGGATCTTCGGAGTGAAGTCCTAGAAACGAAAAACCGGGACGAGCGAGATAAAAGCCGACTTCAAACGTGCGTGTGCGGTAACGCACTTGGCCGTCGTGCACGGAAGCGGTAACGCCGCGAGGCAGTTTGGTGAGAATAACAGGTGCCACCTCAAGGAGACGCTCGTGGCGAGGGCCAAGCGGATCGACCAGTTCACCCTCAAGCGTAAGGGCCGAGGCCGCGAGATTCCATGGCGTCCAACCCTCGTCGATCCCGGAGCGCCGAATCTCAATGGACACGGCCGTGGTTTCTATACCCTCGAGATCAAACCACAGGGTTTCACCATCCCGGGGTTTTCTTAGGTCGGTTAAGTTGAGCACGGTCAACCAGCGGCCGCCGCGAAATACGAGCATGCGCAGCGCGGTGACCCAATCGAGATCCTGGCGGCTGCCGCATTTGTGATAGCCTTGGCCTTTGCGCACGCCGAGGCGATGCAGTCGCGCCCGTCCGTGGAGCCGCAGAACCCGGGCATGAATGATGCGGCGCTCGGGGGTTTTAGTTTCCCGCGGTAACGGGCGGGTCCAGATCGCGCGGCACGCGGCGAGTTTCGCGGCAGTGAAGAGATCGCCCATGGGTGGTTCCAAATCACCCCGACCCAGCAAGTCGGTCATCATTTCTGGCAATCTACGCGCGCAGGGGGCGTTGCGTAAACGCATTCCGGCCAGCGCTGCGGTTTAGATCCTTTTGTAATAACGCCGAGGTGGTCGGCTAAACGAGCTGCGCTCTGAGTGGTTATTCAGCGCGGTTAACAGAAGCGGTCAGTATTTCTCGCCCCACTTTTTGCGCATCATGCTTTTGATAAAATCGGGGTAGCCCACGACGTGGAGCATTTCGGTGCGCGCACCCGCCGCGTCGGTGATCGTGAAGCGGTAGACGCGCATCGAGGTTTGGATGGTCATAGCCCAGGCGAAATGCGGGTCACCGGCTCTGATCTTGGCCGAGTCGGCTTGCCAGCGGTTGCCGGTGAATTTCGGCGCTGCGTCGTCGACGAGAGGTAACGCGGCGGCTTCTTCGGAGACGTCTTCGATTTGGACGCGCTTTACTTGGGCGCCAGCGGGGGCGGTGAACGCAAATTGGTAAAAACTATCTTTCGGATCGGTGCCCGGCAAGAGGGCGGCGACTTGGACCTCGTAGCCGTTGGCACGACCGGGTTCGGCGCCTTTGGGGCCGAAGGAAAACGCGACGGTTTTTCCGCCAGTGATGGGGATGAGTTGTTTGACCTCGCTCGAGACGCAGCCGGCGAGCACGAGCGGCAGTAAAACGAGCAGCAGGCGGTTAAAGCGAGGGGAGGTGCGCACGTGATCAAAATCGGCAAGCGCAGAGAGCGAGGCAAGCGCGCGATGCAGGGAGGGCGGACTCGTGCGATTTTTGGCGTGGATGTTTAGGAGCGTTTCAGCGCGGCGCGGACGCGGGCCTGCGATTCGAGGTCGTGTTTCTCGCGGGGTGGAAGTTCGAGGGCGCGGGTGAAGGCTTGTTGCGCGGCTTCGGTTTGGCCGTCGGAGCGCAGGGCAAAGCCAAGTTCGGCATGGTGGGAAGGGTTTTGTGGGTCGAGGGCGACCGCGCGGCGTAGGTGTTGTACCCCTTCGGCGGTGGAGGCGGCGGGGAGGCCGCCGTAGATCAGGCGGACGAAGAATCGCGTGGTGGGGCCGATCGATGCGACTTCGTGGTGCCACTGGCCGAGCACGTGGTGCGCGTAACTGTAGTCGGGGTCGAGCGCGAGGGCTTCGACGGCGTAATCTTTCACCAGGCGGGAGTTGGCGATCTTGGTTTTGTTGTCCGCGTAAAAACCAATTTTAGCGTAACAAATGCCGAGCGAGAGGACGTTGACGGCGTTTTTGGGCGCGAGGGCGTGGGCGCGTTGGGCGTAGGTGAGAGCGAGGGCGCAGAGTTTTTTTTGCTCAGCTAGATCGGTGGTATCGAGGGTGGAGTCGGAGTACTGGCGTGCGATTTTTTGGAGGATACCGGGGTCGTTGGGTTGCGCAGCATCAGCTTGGAGCAGAAGCACAAGAGCGCTCTTGGAATCGAAACGTGTTTCAGCGGCTTGGGCTTCGGCAAGGAGCGTGCCAACACCGGGCCCCGCAGCCGCACGCAGGCCGAGGAAGAAAAAAATCAGAACCGCAAGTTGGGGCAAAAAGCGCATGCGAGCGGTGGGGTAAAGTAGATCGGGGTTTTACGGTTTGCGGAAAAGGTAGTGGCTCACGAGCCATTCCTCGCCGCCGCGGTAGCCCCAGAGCTCGGCGCAGCTCATGTAGAAGACCCGCCAGTAGGCCCACCATTTTGTCGCGTCGGCGGCTCCGTAGGTCTGGACGAAGAGCGGGTAAATCTCGGCGCGGTGGGCGTCCATGTTTTGAAGCCAATTCTCGGCGGTTTGTTGGTAATGGCGGCCGTTTACTTTCCAGTCGGAGACGAGCTTGAGGTCGTCTTGGAATTGCGGAAATAGGTCGTGCGCGGGAATCTGGCCGCCGGTGAAAAAGTAGCGGCTCATCCAATCCGAAGTATCACGGGCGATGAAATGATAGCTCAGGCGGTGGTGGGTAAAGATGTGGGTGAAAAGCAGGCCACCGGGTTTGAGCCAGCGGGCGATGTGCGAGAAAAGCAGTTGGTAGTTTTTGAGGTGCTCGAACATCTCGACGGAGACCACGCGGTCGAACTGCGCGGGCGCGGTGTCGAAGACGTTAATATCGGCGGTGATGATGGTGAGGTTAGTGAGGCCGCGTTTTTTGGCTTCGGCGTCGATGTGCTCTTTTTGGGTGCGCGAATTAGAAATCGCGGTGATGCGGGCGCCGGGAAATTTCTGGGCGTTGTAGAGGCAGAGGGAGCCCCAGCCGCAGCCAAGTTCGAGGATGGATTGACCGTCGGCGAGTTGGGCGCGCTCAGCGTAAAGGGCGAGCATGGCGTCCTCGGCTTGGTCGAGGGTTTCTCGGCCGGTGGGATATAGGCAGCCGGAGTATTTAAGGTTTCTCCCAAGGCAGAGTTGGTAGAAGCGCGTGGGCACTTCGTAGTGTTGCTCGTTGGCGGCGGCGGTTTGTTCGGCGAGAGGACGGGTCTTGAGGTCGGCGACGTACGCGGCGCGATCGTAGACGGCGGACTCGTCGCGGATGCGTTGCGCGAGGAGGCGGCGGATGCCGATGCGCAGGAGCCAATCAGGGAGAAGGTTTTTTTCGAGGAGCGCGTCGATCATGAAAAAAGAAAGAGGTTTGGAAGTTTAAGATTTTTTCGGAAACCACGGGATGAAGACACTCGTGGTTTTTTGATAGTGCCGGTACGCTTCGCCGCGACTGCGAAGAGCTTGTTCCTCGGTCAGCGGAATGCCAGTGACGCGCAGGAGCAGGTAAAGAATCGTCGCCGGTCCGATGACCGCGAAGCCGCCAAAGGGCGAGCCGAGCGCAAAGACGAAGAACGCGACCCAGATCAGCCATTCGAAAAAATAATTCGGGTGGCGGCTGAATCGCCACAGACCGACGGCGCAGACTTGGCCACGGTGGGCGGGATTTTTTTTGAAGGCGGCCAGTTGTGCGTCGGCGAGGGCCTCCCCGCTGAGGGCAAAGAGCCACAGGAGGGTACCAGCGATTTCGAGTGGCTGAAGCTCGGGCGCAGGATTGAGTGCTGCGATTACAAAGGCAGCGCCAAGAATCACAACGGAGACTGCCTGCATCTGAAAAAACCAAAACATCTTCGGCGCGAAATTACCGGCCCAGTCGCGTCGGAGTTGGATGTAGCGTCCGTCTTCGACTGGATGGTGACCGATGACGCGAATGGCCAGATGTGTCCCAAGACGCAGGCTCCAGAGAATCGCAAGTGTGGCGATGAGGGCGCGTCGGACCGGCCAACCGGGGCCGAAGGCGGCATAGAAAAACGCGAGTAGGCCAAAGGCGTAGGACCAGGCGATGTCGACAACTCCGTAGTTATCCATGCGCCGAGCGATGAGATAAATCCCGGCGAAAAGCGCGCAAAGTCCAGCGAGCGCGAGGGCGATGAGGGCGAGGGGACTCATGGAATCGGGTGTTCGGGGTGTAACGCCGCGGTCTTGGCGGCGGCTTCGGCTTTAAGGCGCGTAACCGTACGCATGATGGGTAAGGTGATTAAATACACGGCGCTCATGTAGAAAGGCGCAACGACGGCCCACCCAACGATGGCGTGACCGGCAGTGGCGCCGAACTCTTGAAAAAACTCAGCCGGATGGTTCCAGAAGAGCTGTTGCATGTGATGTAAGCTTATGGGCACGTGCTGAGCCCCTAGGATGCGTTCGCCGAGCTTTATACAGCCGAAGATAACAGGAATGTGAACCGGCCACAGAGCCTGGTTGATGAGCTGGATGATCGGCTGGTTAAGCCGAAGGGCTAGGGCGATTAGAAAGCAGAGCAATGTGGTCGACCCGAGAATAGGAAACAGCGCCACGCCGCTACCAATGGCGACGGTGAGGGCGATTTTCTCCGGGGTGATGCCTTGGGTGAGCTGGGCGACGATCGGGTCGCGCACGCGGCGCTGCCAAAAATTGCGCGCGGGCGTGGTCGGCGCGGCGGGAGTCGAGTCGGGCAAAAGTGGATCGGGCACGGGCGGAGTTTAAGCCAACGCTATGACAGCAATGCCCAGCGCGGCGAGTACAAGGCCGAGTTTGCCTGGACCTTCCCGGCGCGTGGTGAGCACCCCGATAAGCGCGTCTCGGCTAGAAATGCTCAACAGCTCAGCTAGGCAGTACGCGGCCATGGCAATGTTGCCAAGGAGCATGATCGCGACGAACCAAGCCAGACGGGCGAGGAGCGAGGTTTGTTTGTAGCAGACCCATACGTAAAAAGTGATGAATCCCCAGTAAGCGTCGAAGAGTGTGGCGATGAACCAGGGGTGCGTGGCGACGGCGCGCGGCACGCCGAAGAGCGGGCATTGAAAACTCGCCCAGCTTGTCACCGCCAACATGGAGGCGATTACGACAATAAAAAGAGCGCGTAGAAAAATGAGCATGGACTCAGAAGCTGAGGTTGTTGGCTCGGGTGTGAAGCGTGTGGACCACGGAGATGTTGCGCAGGGCGAAGGCGGCTTCGCAGTAATTGAGGTAATAGCTCCACTTGCGGATGAAGCGGTCATCGAAGCCAAGCGCTCGAACCTGATCGAGGCGCTCAAGGAAGTTGTCGTGCCACACGCGCAGGGTGCGTGCATAGTCGGGGCCGAAGTCATCGACCGTGTGGAGGATAAATCCGCCCGCGCGACTCAGCTCAGAATTGACGCGGTTTAGCGAGAGCAGAAGCGAACCCGGGAAGATGTGCTTCTGGATGAAATCCACACCGCGGCGGAATTGGTCGTAGCGGGCGTCGGGACAGGTGATGAACTGAAGCGCAAGCAAGCCCTCGGGTTTCAAGCAGCGATGAAGCACCTCGGTGAATTCAGGGAGATAACGATGGCCGATCGCTTCCATCATTTCGATGGAAACGATTTTATCGAAAGAGCCTTGGAGGTCTCGGTAATCGCGGAATTCGACGCTGATGCGATCGGATAGGCCGGCGGCGGCGATACGAGCGCGGGCGTATTCGAGTTGTTCGCGGGAGATCGTGACGGTCGTGACGCGGCAGCCGTAGGTACGAGCGGCGTGGAGCGACCAGCCGCCCCAGCCGGTGCCGATTTCAAGCACGTGATCAGTGGGTTTTAGCCGGAGGTGGCGGCAGAGAGCATCGTTTTTTTCGCGCTGGGCGGCTTCGAGCGTGAAGGTGGGCGAAGTCCATTTCGCCGCCGAGTACATCATCGAGGGGTCGAGAAAAAGAGCGAAGAAGTCGTTGGATAGATCGTAGTGTTCGCTGATGTTGCGCTGGGCGGTGGCGCGGGAATTGGGCCGCAGCAGGTGGCCGAAACGGTTGAGTGAACGCAGGGAGTTGAGGGCTAACGTGCGCGCTTGGCTGGAGCCCGAGAGGGTGGGCGCGGTGTCAGCGTTGAGAATAAAAAACGCGATGACCGCTGTGAGGTTGGGGGTCTCCCAATCCCCGTCGATGTACGATTCGGCAAAGCCGATATCGCCGGCGAGGGCGCATTTGGTGAAAAATTTTTCGCGGCGAATGCGGAGGTGTGCGGCGGCCGGAATCGCGAGCGGGAGGGTGCGAGTGGAGGCGTCGGCGTGAGAGCCGATTTCGTGGAGCTGACCGTTAGGGAGTTCGAGGCGCAAATGGCCGCGGGTCATGGCCCCGAAAGCTTTGAGCACAGCCGCGCGAAAAAACGAGGGCTTGTCGCGCGTGGCGAGGGGCGCGGTCGAGGTGGTGGCGGAGTCTTGGCTCATGCGGCTTCGGTGGGGGCGGTAAGTTTGGCTGCCTCGGGCGCGGTGGTGGCGATGGAGGTGTGAGGTCGGTAGAGATCGCGTTGGTCGGTGGAGCGGGCGGCTTTGGCGAACCAAGGCAAACGCCGGAGCCAAAGCAAGGCTGCGTGCCAATGAATTAGCGCAATAATGCGGAGGGTAATAAGCGGGTATTTGAGGGTGAACCACGCCAAGCGGGCGTTTGTGAGTTCGCGGCGCGGACCGGCAAGGGTGCTCGTCAGCGTGCGGGCCTCACCGACGTAGTCGTCAATTTGAATGGAAAGACGCTCACCGGGCGCTCTCAGCGTGAAGTCGAAGGTGGTGTCGACGTCGGAAAATGGCGAAACGTAAAAGTACTTCGGTGTGCGTTCATGAAACGTCCCGGGCGCATTGGCGACGGCGGTATCGGGGCCCAGATAGTACGGCTTCATCTCCCTAAACGTGTTGGTGACCTCGGCGAGGGAAGCCACGCACGTGCCCGCTGCGTCGTAGCAAAAATAAAACGATACTGGATTAAACAAATAGCCGCAAACGCGCGGAAGCGTGACGAGCACGATCCGGCCGCCGGTCAATTCAATGCCGCGTGAGGCGAGGTGGGCGAGGAGGCGCTGT
>RGAX01000087.1 GCA_009919985.1 Opitutaceae bacterium | reverse complement strand
AGTCGGCGACTTTTGTTTCGCCCTCCAACGCCAGCCGACCCGTCTCGGCGGCAAGGCGCCCGTGCGCGCCGGGGCCCACGCCCAGATAGTCCCAGCCGCGCCAGTAGGCCATGTTGTGAACCGAGCGGGCCTCGCGCCGCCGGGCGTGTGGGCCATGCGCGGCTTCCGTTTTCGTGTCTCAGTGCGATGGGAGAAACACCGGGCGGCGCAGATGGATGAGGTGGACGCACACATTCGGAAGCTATTCGCGCCGGACACGCCGGCAGCTAAAAATGGGCTGTCCACAGCCCAGATTGCTGCGGCCGTCAAGTTGACCACCCGTTCCGTCAGAACTCGGATGGGCAAGCTAATGGAGCAAGGCCTGATCACGGTTGTGGGAAAAAACGAACGTGATCCGCAAAGGAAATACTACTGGCGGCGCTGAGGCGCGCTCATTGGCGGTCTTTCGGGTTCTTTGATTCGCTTCAAAATTTCGTGGTTTCATCCATGGCGGTTGAAGCGAATTGATGTCGAGAACCTCGATTGCCGGCCCGTCATGTCGGTGCCAGTCTTTGACTCAGCTTCGATTCTCCCTGCGGGCCTCCCTCTGAAAGCGCCCGATTCGCTTCAAAAGTTCGTGGTTTGATCCACGCCGGGCAGCCAGTGGACGAGCGGGAAAATGACCTCGCTTAGGCTTCTGCGACGCAGGGTTTAAGGCGACCGGCGCTCACTTCATGATCGAGTAAAGGTCTGCTTTATCGTCGGTCCACAGATTCCCCTTGGGGTGATTCGATTTCGACGTTTCCGTGGCGGCTGCGATTTTCGGGGCGCTCAAGAGTGAACGGTTGCGGGAAACCAACATCCACGTCGTGGAGTAAAGCCAGGCTTCGTCGACGGGTTCATCTGAAATACACGCGACGCCCAAGCCGAATTCTTGTGCGAGGCGTTCGACGACGGGTTGCAGGTCGAGATAGCGGTTGGAAATGTGGATCGCGATGACGCCATCGGGTTTGAGGTGTTTTAAATAGAGACCGAAAGCTTCACGGGTGAGCAGGTGCACCGGAATCGCGTCGCTGCTGAAAGCGTCGAGCGCAAGCAGGTCCAGCGACTGCGGTTTCCCGAGGGCCAGTTCGCGTTCCATCATGAGTCGGGCGTCGCCCATTATCACATCGAGCTTCGCCGGGCAACGTGCCAGATAGGTGAACGATTCGCGGGCTAAGTGCTCGACGGCGGGGTTGATCTCGTAGATGCGGACATAATCGCCTACCGCACCATACGCGGCGAGAGAACCGGTGCCGAGACCGACGACGCCGAGGCGTTTGGGACCCTTTTCCGTGAGGTGATGGATCGCGAGGCCCACGCCGCTGGTTGGTCCGTAGTAGGAAGTGATTGAGTTGGCGCGGTCGGGCGCCGTGAATTGCAGGCCGTGAGTCGTCGCCCCGTGCATGAGCAAGTGGTAGTTTTCCGCGGGATTTTCTCGTGAGTAATCCAGCACCTTTAATGTGCCGTAAAAATTACGCGAGGAGCGCAGTACAGGCACCGGATCGGCGGCGCGGAGATGCTTCGTAATCGTATAACTAAGTTGGACTGCGAGTAACGCGACTGGAAGTGCGAGAATTGGGCGCCACGTGGTAGCGAATGACCGGCGCCTGAAATCGATCACGCTCACGACGAGCACTACGAGACCCGAGCCAATCAGGGTCAGATGGACGTCGAAAAATTTTCGAAACTCAAAAGTAAGTCCGTCGCTACCATCGAAGGTCGAAAAGAGCGCGGGCAAAATCAGCGTCGTGAGTACGGCGCCTGCGATCGCTCCGAGGGCGAGTGAGCGGCTGCGTTGGCGTACGCAAATGAGTGCTACGATGGTTCCAAGTACGATGAGGCTGACAGGAAACTCGAGGTAATCATTGAAAACCGCCGGAGCCACGACGGCTATGAGCAGGCCGCCCAGGGCGCCGCCGGCGGAGATGAAAAGAAAATACGACGTCAAACGCTGGGGCGCTGGCTTGAGCTGATACAGTTCACCGTGGCAAATCATGCAGGCTACAAAGAGCGTGGCGTTGTAAATCACGATCTGAAGCTTCATCGGCGCGTCACTGCCGGCGTCGATTAAAACGACGACGCTCGCGAGCCCGACGACCAGCAATGCGGCAAAAACGCCGCGATGGTACCACCGCGCGTGGTCGAAGCAGATGACGAAACTCAGCAGATAAAGTGCGAGCGGCAGCACCCATAAAAATGGAATGACCGCGACCTCTTGGCTGAGTTTATTGGTGATCGCTAGTAGCAACACCGACGCAATCGCCGGCAAGGCAATCCAAAGGGTTTTTGCACTCCAATGCGTCGGCGCGTCAACCTCTGCCTCGGGGTCTAAGGTTGCCCCGCTCGCCGCGTCCTTCGGGTTTTGGCGCCACAAGCGAACCGCGCTCCATCCACAAAGCACTGCAAATAAGACGAGACCGATCGACCACATTACCGCTTGCTCACTCCGGGTAAAGTTTACCTCGAAAAACACCGGATAACTCAGCAGCGCCAGCAATGAACCTACATTGGATAGCGCGTACAGTCGGTAGGGCGAGACTCCGGGATGGGTGACACTAAACCAGCGCTGCATGAGAGGGCCGGTTGATGACAGCACGAAGTAGGGCAGCCCGATCGTCACGCCCAGTAAGCATAGGATGCGCAGAGAAGGATCGCCGGCGAGTACCGGCTTCCACGTTTCCGACGGCGTAATCGGCAGCAGCGCGAGTGAGCCGAGCAATAAAATAACGTGGAGCACGATCTGACCGCGCGGTTTTAGGTATTTTGTAGAAAAATGCGCATAAGCATAACCACCCAGAAGCAACATCTGAAAAAATAATAGACACGCCGTCCACACGCCTGGGCTGCCACCAAACCACGGCAGGATGTATTTGCCGATGAGAGGCTGGACTTGGAATAACAGAAAGGCGCCGGTGAAGATGGATAGGGCAAAGGGAAGCATGGGGTGTTGGAATGCTGAGCCGCGAAGCGGCGAGACGTTGGGAAAGGGGTTCCGACGCGGAGAAATTATTCTATTTTCGTCCGCTGATGGAATAAGGTTGGGGATTTTTTCTGCGAGGCAGTCCTTTGATTTTTTAAAAATATATCGATCAAGGGGTTATTAGAGTTGGTCCGTCGACCCAACGTCCACTGATCATCACGGTGCGCGGATCCATGGGTAGACCACGTTCGTTGCGATGAATTTGGGCGGCTAAGGTTTCGACTGCGACGATGCTGAATTGTTCAGGCTTCAGATCGAGGCCGGCGCAAGGCAGGGTCCGCTCGTTCCAATTTAAGTTAAAGAAACCAATATGCTGGGGTGATTTGAGGCCGCTTTCTTGCAGCCAAAGTAGCGCGCGATCCATGTGCCCTATGATTAAGTCCGGTCGGTGCGTGTGATACCAATTAAGAAAATGTTTTTTGCTGATGGTTTCAGCCCTGAGAACAGGCACAGCTCCGATACCCCCTTGGTTTTCCTGAAAAGAGCGAAAGGCAGACGTCCATTTATGTCCAATTCGTGCGTCTTTGTGGTGTTCAATGAAAAGACCTAGATTTTTGTAACCTAGGGATTTTATACGCTCGAGGGCTCCGATTAAAGTGAAGTAGTGATCGAGCGAAATGGTGTGATGGGCTATCTTTGCTGAATCGTAGTCGATTTGAATGGTGGCGAACTTTTCCCAAGGGAATCCCGTCGTCGCATTGTTCCAATCGGGCTGAAGAAATATAACCCCTAAAATGCCGCGCGCTAACAGTATGCGAGCTAAGACTTTTGGATTTGGGGTGCCGCCATTAGATCCTAAGGTAAAAAAACTAAGATTATAACCCATGGCGTGTGCGCAAGCTTGTGCGGCATTCACGATCTGGCGTTGCATGGGGTTGAGTTCTGTTTGCCGAGCAGACGCTATGTGCACGAAGGCGATATTGCCTAGAAAATGCTGGGTGCGACCTCCGCGCACTCGTCCCATGATCGTGCTCACTAAGTGGTTTCTGCGATAACCCCGCTCTTCGGCCATGGCGGTGACTCGTTCACGCATTGCCACACTTACGTTGGGATGACCTGACAGGGCGCGCGAGGCGGAAGCTCGCGATACACCACAGGCTTTTGCCAGCGCGTCTAAAGTGGTGTTAGGCATAAATTGGAACGCTTCCAATAGATGTTCAGCGACAATTATGCTCAAGTCCCATTTCTATATTAATTAGCTCTACGTTAGTTTGCTAAATTTCCAACCCCGTTTCTCAGCATTGTTATCATTATCGGAAGCAATTGCCTAGGTCTGCGCCCCTTTTTTGTTAAGTCATAACCCCACCCACATAGCTATGAAGATACCTCTGCATCTACGCGTTTCCCGATTCGGGAATCTCCTCGTTGTTTGTTGCGCGATATTACTCACATTCACTGCTGTCACCGTTCGAGGCGCTGAGTCCGACCTGCTTAAAAAGTTGATGGAAGAAAATGCTGCGCTTCGTAGCGAAAACGCCCGTCTGCGACAGGTCCAATCTACCGCTCCGGTGTCGCCAGCTCCCGCCCTCGCGACGAGTTCAAGTGCTTCACCTTCGGTGGGCTCCGGTGTCGCCGCTCCAGCCAAGTCTACGTTGGCCACGGATGATACGGCGCTTGTGATGACTGCATTCGGTGTCACCAGCGACAAGGATTACGGCTACCTCAAGACCAACGCAGCCACCGCGACTCGCATTGGCATGGAGATTCAGAAAGTACCGATGAATATCTCGGTAATCTCACGTGAGTTCATCGATGACACGAATAGTCGCTCCTTGATGGATTTGTTGCGCTACACGGCCGCGGCTTCGGGCGACACCCGCTACGCGATGCGTCGTCCGGGTAATGAAGCTACGCCGCAAGGCGGTTTCACGATGCGTGGTTTCCCAGTCAACACGCTCATGCGAAACGGTATTTTTCGCTACATTTCCTATAATATGGATAACGTAGATCGCGTTGAAATCGTGAAAGGTCCTGCGGCGGTATTTTTCGGCCAAGGTTATCCGGGCGGCGTGGTCAATTACGTCACGAAGCAGCCTTCTTTTGCTAAGATTCCCGCGCTATTTAAGTACGCGATCAACGACAATAGCGGCCAGAAATTCACGGCTGATATTAATGTGCCGCTCTCTAAAAAAGCGGCTTTTCGTATTGTCGGAGCTTGGGAAGATACCCAAGGCGAACGTCGTTTTGAATTTCGTAAAAATATCAATCTGACTCCGAGCATCACGCTGGTCCCATTCGATAGCGGCATGGTTACGGTCAATCTCGACCTCGAGTACCTCCGCGAGAATTTCAGTCAAAATGACTACGACTGGATTTTCAGCGATTTTGCCGGTTGGAAAGCAGCTGCAGTGGGTAGCGCAAAGGTTGTTAACTCCGTTAATACGCCTAGCTTGGCTTACGCCACCTACATTAACAACAAGCGCATCGCCACCGGTAATTTGTCACTGCCCGCTTACACCAGCGTGCAGCGCGGCGCTTATTACACGGGTAAAAATGGCGAGTCGGTTTACGATGAAGCCTTCAACTACACGGCCCGCGGTGCTCGCTCGACCAACTCGGTTGACGCGTTCACTACGACGGTCGATTTCGCGCCGGTTTCGTGGTTGGACGGTCGCTATGTTTTCCAGCACGACAACAGTCGCTTCAATTCGATCGAAGGTGTTATGACCCCCTACGCCGATGGCGTGCATTGGAATGTGCCTGCGAGCACGGGTGGGACTTCCGGTTACTATCGTCTTACGGATACGCACCAGCTTGATTTGATTTTCAAGTTCAATGCCCTAGGCATCAAACACAAGGTGCTCACCGGTTACAACAGCTCGACGTGGCTCCAAAACTACATGGCGGCTGATAATAAAATTTCGCCCTATTTTGGCCACGTTCCGGGTGCAACCAATCCGATTGCTAATCCAGGTTACGGTACCACCGGCGGCACCCAGGTCGCCGACAATCTCGTAGGCGAAGGCCGCGGCCACGACACTGGCGTACCCACTGTTAACCAAGTGGTCCGCGATCGTAATGGCGCCATCAAACTCGTGAAGGCGGTTTATAGCGACTTCGACCCCGGCGCCGAAGTTTACCCCACGGTTGATATTCTTTATCCTGTAGATCGCGTCTGGCTTGATGGCTATAAGCCCAAGCTCAAGGCCGCTTACCTCAACTATCAAGCCGCCCTCATGGACGACAGGCTCAACATCATCGCTGGCTACCGCCGCCAATGGCGCGAAGAAAAGGGTCAATACCTCATGTCCAACTACCCTTGGTACATCGTTCCGGTCGACGCCTACCAAAATCCATCGGCTTATCCCGAAGACGTTTGGGGCTACAGCGCCAATTACGTTAAAACCAACGTCTACAGTCGTCATGGCGATGCGTGGATGGGTGGTGCTTCCTTCGCGGTTACCAAGGAGCTCAGCCTCTACGCCTCCGTTTCTAAGACCTTCCAATTCAATCTTGGTAACGTCGGCGGCGTGTTCACTGGTAATGAACGCCCCGTGGTGCAGAGCGCCCTCGATCAGAACAAGGGCTCATTCCAATACCTCGGCCAGACGATTACCTCCGTTGATCAATTTGTTTCCATCATGAAGGCCCGCGGCGCGTATGATGACATCAAAGACGAACAAGGCATGAACTACGAGTTCGGCGCTAAGATGTCCACTAAGGACAACAAGATCGTCGGCACGCTCTCCTTCTTCCGGGGTGAACGTAAGAATCAACGCCTGGATGACTCTGCGAAACAATCGAACCTTGAAGAGCCCATCAATTACAACACCACGCTCTTTGCTCCAGGCACGATTGGTTACAACACTCGCGTGTTCCGCTGGCGTACGACCGACCTGCTTAACCGTATCGAGGGTAGTGAAGCCGAAGTCATTTGGACTCCGATTCCTAACTTCCAAGCTGTGGTTAATGGTTCGTGGTTATGGACGGCTAAGACGATCTACGACAAAACCCGCGCGGCCCCCGGTTCAGCCACGTATAACGCCGCGACGGCTGCAGCCAAAATCGCCTCGGACATTTATTATAAAGCCCGTATCGAAAATGTCCCCGAATTCCGCTTTAATGCATTTGGCAAATACACTTTCCGCGACACGCAAGTGCGTGGCCTCTCTGTGGGTGCCGGCGCTCGCTACTCCTCGGAAACTGTGGTTAGTCGCTCCGTCGACTGGAATCCTCTCGCGGGCGGATACCAAGCCGGCGACTACATCGTGTTTGATACGACGCTCTCCTATCCTTGGAAGGTCTTTGGTTATAATCTCACGTCCTCGTTCGGCCTTTATAACGTGACCGACAAGCACTACTCGGAGGGCTCCTTTGCTCTCTCGCCCGCCAGAAACTGGCTGTTCTCCAACAGCATCACGTTCTGATCGGCTTAAACGTTCTGATTTAGAACTTAAGACGGAGGCCTCACCGCCTCCGTCTTTTTTGTGGCCGGTCGCGATCGCGCTGCGCTCACGAAAAATAAAAAACAAGTTTCCTCTAGAGAAGTTTCCAGTTCCCATACGCGATCACCTCGAATCCTTTGCCTAATATCAAATCCGGTCTGCATCCGCGCAACCGCCACCGGGCGGGCTACGATTTTGCGCGCCTCACGGCGCGTTCTCCGGCTTTGGCGCCTTTTGTCGCCGTCAACGCCTACGGCAATGCCTCGATTGATTTCTCGGATCCGGCGGCAGTGAAGGCATTGAATCAGGCGTTGTTGCGCGTGGATTACGGCTTTCAGGCGTGGGATATTCCGCCCGGTTATTTATGTCCGCCGATACCCGGTCGCGCCGATTATCTGCACTATGTGGCGGATTTGTTGAGCGGCGACGATGAGCGGGCAATCCCTCGCGGAGCGGCTACCGCGATTTTGGATATCGGCGTCGGCTCGAACTGCATTTATCCGATCCTCGGTAGTCGCGATTACGATTGGAGTTTTGTTGGCACGGAGACGGATCCGGTCGCCTTGCAGCATGCGCAAGGGTTCGTGCGAGCAGATGCGACGCTGGCTGTGCGCCTGAAGTTGCGGCGTCAACGTTCGGCGTTGGCGATGTTCCGTGGGGTGATTGAGCCGGGTGAGACGTTTACCGCCTGCATCTGTAATCCGCCCTTTCATGCTTCGCCCGAGGAGGCGGCGGCCGGCACGCGGCGCAAGGTCCGCAACCTCGGTGGCCGCCGTGATGCGCCGCCAGTTTTAAATTTTGGCGGTAAAAATACTGAGCTGTGGTGCACGGGCGGGGAGTTGGCGTTTGTACGGCGTTTGATCGCCGAAAGCGCGCAGCTGCCGTCGTTGTGCCGGTGGTTTACGATCTTGGTTTCAAAAGGCGCGCATCTACCCGCGATCAGTCGCGCCCTTTTGGAGGCTGGTGTGACTGAGTCCCGAGTCTTGCCCATGGCCCAGGGGCAAAAACAAAGTCGCATCGTAGCGTGGCGATTTTAACCCAGCTGGTTTTTCCGCTGCGGGTTTGCCCTGGTGCACGCGCGGGTTCCAAAGCCGTGTTGCCCAAGAACGGGGTTGTCTGATGGCGTTGGGCCCGCTCCGCTGCGCACCTGAAAACTAAATTGAGTAAATCTCCCAGTCGGCGCGCGGCCGTCTCGCGCTGGATTGAGCACCGCGCTTCGGTGATTCACGGGCGCGGCGTCTATGCGCGCGCAACCATTCCCGATGGGACGCGGGTGATCGAATATACCGGCGAACGCATCACCAAGGCGGAGGCAGAGCGGCGTGAAGTGTTGCGCTTGGCGCGCGGGCGGCGTGGCGGAGATGACTGTGTTTATATTTTCGAGCTTAACGGGCGCTACGATCTCGACGGCCGCACGCGGCGTAATGTCGCGCGTTTGATCAACCACTCGTGTGCGCCTAATTGTCGCGCCGATACTATCCGTGGTCACATTTGGATTATTGCGCGGCGGGAAATCGCCGCGGGTGAAGAGCTCACATTTGATTACGGTTTCGCCTTCAAGGAGTGGCGGCAACACCCATGCCGTTGCGGCAGTGCGCGGTGCGCAGGTTTTATCGTCAATGCGGGCCAGCGTTGGCTCTTGCGCCGCATCCCGCGGGCTGAACGTGCAGCTGTGCTACGCGCGTACCACGGGCTTTAGCGCCAGAGTGGGACGAGGTCTTCGGCGCGCACCCAGCCGGTCTGACCCGAAGGGAAAGCAAGGTGGCGCCAGCCGAGAAATTTTTGGTCTACGGCGGCAAGGCTGCCGGCGGCGAGGGGCGTGGTTTTTTGCGTGGTGTCGGCTTCGGTGGGGATGGAGCGAAGTGTGCTGGCGCGCCAGGCGATGGCGGCGCGGGCATCGCTAGCGGGTCCGTAGGTGAAGAGGCTGGTTAGGGCGCCGGTGCTGCCGAGCAGGCTCACGATGATGGCGGCGTAGGCGAGCCGACGTGACAGGCGGCGTGCGCGCTCTGAGCGCTGCGGTACTTGAAAAAACGTTACCAGCAGGCCGGCGGTGCTGAGCAGCAAAATGCCCGCGGCGGTCAGGAGTGTAATTTGCCAAGCGGCGGGCGATTGCAGGCGGGCGAGTTTTTGCAGCGGTCCGGGCGTGAGGAAGGCGGCGAGGGCGGCAGGGACGTGGCCGGATTTTTCCGCGGCGAGGGTGAATTGGGCGCGGATCGCTTCGTGGGTCGGGGCTTGCACAAAGGCGGCTGAGGCATGGGCGGCGGCTTCGTCCCAGCGATCTTGTTGGGCAAGCGCGAGCGAGAGATTATGATGCGCGAGCGCATCGGTGGGGTTCGCGGCGAGGATGACGCGGTAGGCTTTTTCGGCCGCCGGAAAATCGCCGCGGCGGTAATCGGTTGTGCCCTCCGCGGCTTGAAGCTGAGCGGAGGTGATGATTACGGTAAGGGCCAGCGCTGCGATGAAAGGAAAAAGATTGCGCGGTAAAAAGAGGCGGAACGGCGAGAATAGCGGCAACGGCAACTCAGCGAGCGCAACGCGCGCACGCGTGGACCAATCGGAGGGCAGAGCAACATTTTCGCCGTAGAGCGTGCGGTCGATTTCGGCCCAGAGAGTTTTGAGTGTCTCGCTCGCGGTCGAAGCACGGTCGAGATCGGCTAGCGTGGGTGCAGCGACGGGGAGGCGCAGGAGCAGCGCAGTGTCGTGTTGCCAGGCGATGAGTTGGGTGCGGAGGCCGGCGGGATCCACGAGGTTGAGCGCGGGGAGAAGTTTTTCCAGGCGCGCATGTGCGGCTCGGCGCGGCCCTAAGGGATCGGTGTGGCGAGCACGGCGATAGGCGAGGATAAGCCAGAAAAGGCCGAACCCTGCGACGGCGCCTAACAGGCTGGCGACGACGGTGCTTGTGGACAACGGCACCGTCGCGAAAGCGGAACCGTTGACGGGCTCGCGCGGAAGACCGAGCGGCAACGGGGCGGGGATGACTTTCGCTGGAGTGGGCGTATCGGCCCGCGTGCTTCCAGCTGGATTGGGCGTGACGTTGAGATTAAGCCCGCCGATGGCGGCGGGGGTGTTGGTCGGCTCGGTGATCGTAACGCTGGTCGCGGGGGATGTGAGGGTTTTGTAGGCGCCGGCCTTGGGGTCGAAGTAA
>RGAX01000086.1 GCA_009919985.1 Opitutaceae bacterium | reverse complement strand
TTGCGTCTCCCGACCACTGCTGCGACCCACCCGCACCGTGCGTAACACCGCTCGGTTACCCTCATTTTCCGCCACATAAGTCTGCCACTGCGCGCCGCGTTGAAACAACGCACCCGAGGGTGCCTTCAAAATATTTTGCCCCGACCAGGTTTCAATCCGCGCCTCGACCCGATAATTATCGCCCAGTGACCGCCGCACCTCGAGAGGATCGGTAAAATCAACCATCACATAAACTCGCTGTTCTTCGACCCCCAAGGCCGAGACTTTAGTAAACGCCGAAGGCTCCACCATGCGCACCCGCGCATTCAAAGCCACCGGACCGCCCCATTGTTCAAGTTGAACCTTTGCGCCCGTTTGAATCGCCACACCGTCCCTGGAAAGCACCTCAATCCGCGCCTCCAGATCCGTCGGATCACCCACTTCTAATAAAGCAAATCCGGCCGGCACGAGTCGTTCGCTTTCCTGCATCACGCGCAATATTCGTCCGCTAACGGGCGATAAAATCACCAAAGGCTCACCACGCGCTCCTGCACCGGCGGGCTGTCCACGCAATAACAAGGCCCGGGCCTGTGCCGCTTCAAATTCCACAATCTGCCCAGCAAACTCTGCCGCTCGGGCCTCTTGCGCACTCGTGGTCGCTCGCGTTTCCGCCGCGTCAAATTCTTGCCGCGACAGCGCCCCACTAGCGAACAACGTCTTCTGGCGCGCGAAATCTTCCCGTTGCAGATTCGCATTCGCAACCGCCCGCGCCCGTTGAGCGAGCGCCTGCGCGACCGCCGCTTCCGCCGCACGCACCCGCGCCTCCGCCTGCACCAGACTACGCGCATCCAAAATATCAGCCCCACCCGATTCCAAAACCGCGAGCACCGTCTTACCCGCCTCCACCACCGCTCCCGGCTTCCAATCAATTCGCCGCAACTGTCCCGCCACCGGACTTGCGATCACGTAACGATTTTTTACCCGAGTCATACCCTCCTCGTTCACGCTCACCCGTAAATCACCGCGCTCCACGACCCCAATCTCCGCTGGCAAGGGCTTCGGCAACAGCCCCACCACGATAAGCACAGTCAATGCACTACCCACCATCCACGGTAACCAACGCGACCAACGGCGCGCCTCCGAACCTTTTTTATTCTTAACCCCAGGTTCAACTCGCGGAGACGAAGATGCTTTCATGATAAAATATTTGAGAAATAAAAATTAATCGCGGGCCTTCAAGACACCCACTAAGTCCAATTGATCAAGCCGCCGACACGCTAGCAACGCTGAGACCACCGAGGCGGCCGACACGACCAACACCGCAAACGCGTAGTTCTGCGCCGTAAGAATTAACGGCAAACGCACAAACTCCGTATTCACCGTCATCAAAATCACGCGCGCAAAACCTGAGCCGATCAACAAACCACAAGGTAAGGCGATCAACGTAAGCATCACTAACTCACCCACCAACACCGAGGCCACCTCGCCACGCGTAAACCCGATTACCCGCAAGGTCGCGAGCTCCCGCTGGCGTTCACTAAGCGAAATCCGCGCGCTGTTGTAAACAATGCCAAACGCCACCACGGCCGCAAAAGTGAGATAAATCTGCTGCAACAAACCGATACTCTGCGCGGTCGTCTCACGGAACCCCTGCCGTATCTTATTTTTCACGACCACGCTGCCCGCTCGCGGCGAAGCCTTCATCGCTTGTAAAAATTCATTCCATTGGCCAGCGCCCACCGTCAAATAGGCGGCATTGATACGATCCCCTTCACCGAGATGACGATTCAGTGCACCAATTTCCATATACGCCGCCGTCCCCGCAAAATCCTCGGATAATCCGGTCACCGGCACAGAAAATTCCACGCGCTTACCCTCCAATCCACGCACCAAAAGCGTTTCGCCGATTTTTACGCCAAGAACTTCAGCCAGCTTTTTAGAGATAACGATACCCTCCGGCGGTAATGTGATCTGACGCCCCATGCTATCTAGCACGCGATACAACTCCGCCTGCGCAGGTAAACCAGTGATACTTAAGCGACGAAATTGATTTCCCGCGCGCAGCTCCACCGCCGCGCCACGCAACGGCTCCGCCAAAATTACCCCCGGTAACGCCTTGAAATCAGCCAACGCACGCGCCGGACTCGGCTCAATCAGTGACACCATCACCGTCTGACGCTGAATCAAATCCCACTGATAATCGAGCACGTGACCGATGCCGTCACGAAACGCGTTGGGCACGACCAAAATTCCCGTCGCTAAAGCCAAAGCTCCAACAGTGAGCGACGCACGCACCGGTCGACGTTCAATATTTCTTAACGCCATCCGAAACGTCACCGTAAACAACCGGCCCAAGCCCAAGCGCTCTACCAGCGCCGGGCGGTAGCTCGACGGCGGCTCAGGCCGCATCGCCTCCGCAGGAGCCAGTCGCACCGCCGCACGCACCGATCCAGCGACGCCAATAATCGCCGCAATTGAACTCACCAAAACCGCCAAAACCACGACGCTTGAAGCAAGTTGGAATTTTAGCTCAGGAAATCGAAAGAAAATATGATACAACTCCACCAGACGCTCCCCAAGAAACACTCCCCCTAAGACTCCCAGCGCGGTGCCACTGGCAACGATCACAATGGAAAACTTAAGGTAGTGCCGGCCGATCTCACCATTAGAAAAACCAAACGCCTTCAAGATCGCGATCTGCTCTCTCTGCAAGGTGATCTGCCGGCTCATGACCGCATTAGTCATGAATGCAGCAACACTGAGAAAAACCAGCGGGAACCCGATAGACAGTCCGTTGAGAATGCTGATTTCATCGCGCAAGCGCGTGTGGGAAGGATGCGAGGTGCGACCATAAGCACCGCGTCCACCGTAAGGCCGCAAGATGTGATCTAGGGCCTCGATAACGGCCGGCTCAGACGCTCCTGGCACCAAGCGCAAGGAAAGTTGATTGAACGCTCCATCAAGATTACTGGCCCGCGCGAGCTCCTTGTACGGCATCCAAAAAACTCCGTACGTTTTATTGTTGGGCAACGAGGCCCCTGGTGGAGCTTCAAAAATGAATTCGGGCGAAAGCACGATACCAGCGATGCGGAAACGCTGCCGGCGACCATAGAGCACCGCTGCCATCTCGTCTCCGGGCTGGAGCTGATTGGCTTGGGCAAAAGCTTCTCCGACTAAAATCTCTCCCGTCGATTCACGTCCCACCAAAATTCGCCCCGCTCGAAGATGCAGGCGATTGAGCGTAAGCTCACCTTGCTCAGGGAGTGATTGGATAAGCCCCGTTGCGGGTTCGATCACGCCTGGCAAATCAAGTGTAACCGATAATGCGATACCAGTCTGCACCGTCGCGACACCAGGAATCGCGGCGATTTGGGCCGCAACGGAATTGGGCGCACGTTTAAGCCGAGCAAAAATTTGCGCGAAATGATTGTCCCGGTAGTAGGCATCACGGGTCGTCTCCAATGATACGATCAAACTGCGCGTCATGATCATCATCGCCAAACCACAAGCCATAACGATGGCCACGGCCGCCGCTTGCGATTTTAAGGCGCGCAAATCGCGGATTAATTTGAGATCCAACAGCGACATGACCGATCCGCGTAGATTTTACCACACCAGCGTGCTGGCGGCGGCGCGCGTACGATTATGTTTTTCGCCCGTGATATGACCGTCGGAAAGGGTGAGAACCCGATCGGCCATTTCAGCCATCACCGAATTATGGGTAATGATTAACGTGAGCGTGCCGAGTTCGCGGTTAATTCGCTCAATGGCTTCAAGCACGGTCTTGCCTGTGCTCACATCAAGAGCTCCCGTGGGCTCGTCGCACATGAGTACGGCGGGGCGTTTCGCAATGGCACGCGCAATCGCGACACGTTGTTGTTCGCCACCTGAAAGCTGCGCGGGAAAATGATCCATACGGGCCCCGAGCCCCACCATATGAAGCGCTTCCTCCGGGCTCATCGGATCCGAGGCGATCTCGGTAATGAGCGCCACGTTCTCTCGAGCAGTCAGACTCGGGATCAGATTATAAAACTGAAAAACAAAGCCCACCGCTTCGCGCCGATAACGCGTCAAACCCGCTTCGTCGGCGCCGGCAAGGTCCCATCCGCGATAAAATAAACTGCCGCTGGTGGGCGTATCGAGCCCGCCCAACAAATTTAGTAAGGTCGATTTACCACTGCCAGAAGCTCCGAGCACGACGACTAATTCTCCGGCGCGACACTCCAGATCCACTCCAGCCAGTGCATGCACCATTGCTTCTCCTTCACCATAAGTTTTTGCCAATGCCCGAGCCTGAAAAACGGTCACTGAAGCAGTATCTGCTGGGTTGAATGCGGCGTGGGCCATGGAGTGGGTAATACTGCGCACAGGATTACAGCCCGCAACGCGCAAAGGTTGTATTAGGCCAAAAAATAAAAAGACCGCGGTTTAGTACCGCGGTCTCGAAAAATGCGTTAAGCTACGCCCCTCTCGGCGAGGCCCACACCCAGAGATCAAAAGAACGTGTAATATTTATTTTCCGACAATCGCTGGATCAGCAGTGCCAGCTCCATCGCGTGGTAATCACCCCACATCGAGGATTCGCCGCACGGCACTTTTTGGCCCTTCGGCACGTGATCCCAGCCGTTCGGGCGATGATATACACTGTGCAAGAGGAGACCTTGGTGTTTTTTGTCGGTCGAAAGGTATGGCTCAGCGAAGAGCGTGTCGGCGATCGTAAGGCCCGCTTGAAAATATTTTTTGCCGGCGGCTTTTTCCCCATTTGCATCGAGCCAACGGCCGAGACGGAGCATGCCTTGCGCGGCGATCGCTGCAGCGGAACTATCGACTGGCTCATGCGCGTTAAACGGATCAGCGGCGCGTTTGGTAAAATCACCGAGCTTGTGGGTGTTAAGCGCGGCACTGTCCCAGTATGGAATACCGTCTTTCGCGGAATATCCATCGATGTAGTAATCGCTCGTCGCCTTAGCCGTCTCCAAAAAGAGATCCGTGACCGCACGCCGGCCACCAACCGCATCGAGGTCTGAGCCTTTTACGGTATCGAGAAACTCCAATTGCTCAGCGTAACCTGTAATAATCCAAGCGGCCCCACGCGTCCACGTCGTGAAAGGCGAGTAACCTTGCTGCGAGGACGGACAACGGAATTGGCCGTCATTACGATTGAAAACACTCTCATGCGCTACCCGACCACGTACATCGTAACTATCACGACCTTGGCCGAAGAAGACGTTGAAACGCGCGGTCGTCGCCGCGTGTTCGATGGCGCGGTGCAAAAGGTTCGTGGGCTTGTCGCCTTCACCCATCAGCGTGTGACCGAGCTGATGCGCGACGACAAGCGAACGCATGGAGCGAATCGTATCAGCAAACAAGGACTGCGGGCCATTGAACGAATACACGTAACCGCTCGGCGCCACGCCGGCGGCCCCAGCAATAGGCGACCATGGTTGCTTGTATTGGGTGGTTGCGTAGCGCGCAGCTTGCACAGCGCCAGAGGCTTTCAACGCCATCTCGGTGTAATCGAGCTCGGCTTGGTTGAAGCGCGTCTTGCCCTCGAGCATGAGACGGCGCTGGTTGCCGTAAGTAGAAACATTATTGAAACCGTGATCATGCACACCGACATGCGAGACGTGCGAGGCCATGTGGCGGACGGTTTTCACCCGGCCGCGTTCGAGCATCGCCGTATCGCCAGTCGCATCAAAGTGCAGAAACGCCATGCCGAACTGAAAACCCTGCGTCCACTCAGTCCAGCCGCGTGAAGTGTATTTACCCTGCACCGTAAAAACTGGGGTGCCCTTGCTTGGGTCCCACGCGGCGTCGATCGCGCGGATTTTTTCACCAGCGAGTTCAAACACGCGGGCGGTTTTTTTCGTGAGCTTGGCCGGAGTAAGGGTGGCGTTGATTTTCATAACGGAAACATAGAGAGAACCATGAACTAGGCGGACTGCACGAAAGTTTTTTTAGTACCCTAGCTTTAAAACCTTCACGGCGGATAAGCCCGAGGCGGGCTTGCACGTGATCTCCGACACAACGATAATCCCTCGCATGCCCCCGATTATCGAACTCTTCCTAAAAGCGTTCATTCCTCTCTTCGTGGCGATTGATCCAATCGGGCTTGCCGCGGTTTTTATCGCCCTCGGGCAAGGTGCCCCGCCGGAACAACGTCGTCGCATCGCAAAACAAGCCACCTGGACGGGTGGGGGAGTCGCGCTGCTGTTTTTATTTCTCGGCCAATCCATCTTCACCGCCGTCGGCATCACCACCAGCGACTTTCAAATCGCTGGCGGCCTCATTCTTTTTATCCTCGCCGCGCGTGATCTCGTCCACTCCGCCGCTGAGGAACCGGCCAAAATCGCTGAAGATTTTGGCGTCGTACCCTTGGGTATGCCACTGATTGCAGGTCCCGCTTCGATCACCACGTTGATCTTACTTGCTCAGACGCTGGGACTCGCCGTGACGCTCGCCGCTCTCGCGGTAAATCTCATTCTCATCATCCTCGCTTTTGCTTACAGCGAACGTCTCGCACGACTCATTGGTTCGAGCGGCCTACGCGCAATTTCTAAAATAATTTCCATGCTCCTCGCCGCCATTGCCATTAGCATGATTCGCAAAGGCTGGACCGGATAATTTCATCCCCGCTTCTGGTTGGTTCCCCGCAAAACCCCATTATGAATTCTCCCCTACGCTTGCTCGTGCTCAGTGCCGCTTTAACTAGCGCGTTAACCGCCGCTGATCCCACACTTTCCGGCATCACCGCCGCCTTGCAGCTAGCTCTCGATGAGAAAGAAATTGCCGGCGCAGTCACGCTAGTGATTTCCCGAGAAAAAGTCCTCCACTTTGAGACCCATGGTTTCGCTGACGTCGCCACCCAACGTCCCATGACGCCAGAAACGATGTTCAACATCATGTCCATGACCAAGCTCATGACCGCCACCGCTGTGCTCATGCTACAAGACGAGGGTAAATTGAAACTCACCGATCCCGTCGCTACATATATTCCCGCATTTGCGGCCCTCAAGACACCCTCCGGTCAACCCGCCAATCTCACCCTCCTCCAAATTCTCACCCATGTTTCCGGCCTGGGCGAAGCCTCTGCCACAAGCGTACGCGACGCCCGCACCCTCGCCGATCTCGTACCGCTTTGGCTCGCCGCTCCCATGCAAAATGAGCCCGGCCTCAAATGGCGCTACTGCCAATCTGGAATCAATACAGCCGCCCGCATCGTCGAGATTGTGAGCGGCAAAAATTTTGATGAATTTCTTCAGACCCGCCTTTTTGTTCCGCTCGGTCTAAAACACACCACCCACTATCCCTCCGCCGAACACCTGCCTTTCCTCGCTACGGCTTACACGAAAAACAAAACTACCGGCGCACTTGAAGCGGTCCCTGCGTCACCGCCCGCACGAGGCACTCGCCCGCCCACTGGCAACGCTGGTCTCTATTCCTCGGCTCACGATTACGCCCGTTTTTGCCAGATGTTGCTCAATGGCGGCATTCTCAACGGCCAACGCTACCTCTCGCCCGTGGCGCTACAACTGCTCTCCACATCGCAAACACCCGCCGACATGCCCACCGGCTTTTTTCAAAACGACACCTACGGCCACCGCGGAACGAACTACGGCTGGGGTATCGGTACCTGCGTTTTAAAAACTCCACATGCCGGCGTTGCCGCTATGCTTTCTGCTGGCAGCTACGGCCACGGCGGTGCCTGGGGCACACAAGCTTGGATCGATCCTATCCGCGGTGTCGCTTACATCCTCATGGTTCAGCGCACCAATTTTCCTAACAGCGACGCCAGTGAGGTCCGCCGCGCGTTTCAACAAGCCGCTGTAGACGGCATCGCTGCGAAATAAAATTGGTTAAATTTTTTTAGCCTCTTTACCCACCAAATTTCGTCATCAGCTCCGCATAAATTTTCGCACTCGCGATCAACTCTTTCACCGAAGCACGTTCGTCGACGCCGTGGTAATCAATTCCGCCCGGACCATATCCGAGCGTCGGGATTTTACGGTGCGCGGCAAAAAAATGCATGTCGTTAAAACCCGTTGAAACGTTGAACACTGCTGGCTCCTGTCTTACTGCGGCAACGCTCGCCGCCATCGCCGCGAAAAACGGATGCGTCGGCGGCGTGAAGCAAGCGAAGTTCTCCGAAATTTTAGCTACCGTGATCCGGCAATAGGGAATTTTATTTGCGGCGAGAGCGAGGGCCGCTCGCAGTTCTTTTTCTGCGGCCGCGTGATTTTCCATCGCGAGCACCCGACGGTCGATAGTGAACGTCGCCGTCGCAGGCACCGTGTTGATCTTCGCGCCTTCCCCGCAGCCAAAGACGCCCCCGATGTTTAATGTAGGTACCATCGTCCGGCCTTCGGGTGTTTTAAATTTTCGCCGGGCGAGTTCTTTTTTGTGCGCGTTGAGCCCAAGCACAAGCGCGGCCATTTTTTCGAGCGCGTTGATGCCGCGTTCTGGAGTCGAACCGTGCGCGGGCCGACCGTGAACCGTGACTTCAAGCCACACGACGCCATTGTGACCACAGCACACCGCCGAGCCTTCGCCACCTTCCATCACCACAGCGTAGTCGGGCTTAATCGGCGCGTGCTCCACAAGCCAACCTGTACCCAGCGCGGAATCCGTTTCCTCGTCGGCGGTGAATGAAACCTCAACGTTCATCCGCGGAGCCGTGCGGGTGGCTTGCAACGCTTCTAGCGCCATGAGTAAGCTCGCAATTGAGCCCTTCATGTCGGCCGTGCCGCGACCAAAAATCCAGCCGCGCTCAACCGCACCGCTAAACGCACTGCCGTGTCGCCAGCGGCCAGAAACCGGAACGACATCGTAATGGGCGTTGAAATGAATCGTCTTCTTCGCGCCGCGCACGCCCAGTTTGCCGAGGACATTATAACGGGGAAATCCAAGTTGCGTGGCCGGCAGAGATTTTTTTAGCAAAGCCGCAGGAATCGGATAACGTTTTGTTTTTAGTCCTAGGGCTGTAAGATTTCGGGTGAGGCCAGCTGTGATCTTATCGTAGTTCTCGCCAGGAGGATTGACCGTAGAAATGCCAATAAGGGTTTGTAAGCGGCTAAGCAGCCCGTTGGCGTTAAGATCGATGTAGGCAGCAGGCGTCATGGCTAAAAAGTAGGAATTTAACTCAACGCACACGCGTCAGTTCAACGTAGGCGAGCCGTGCGATAGTGAGCGTCACCATGGTCAGAAACACAGGCCGGATGAAGCGAGCGCCTTTTTTCACCACTAGCCCGGCACCCAACCGCGCACCCACAATCTGCCCGACTACCATCACCCCGCCCGCAATCCAGTCGACCTGACCCACCGCGATGAAAACACCGAGCGAGGCCAAATTACTCGCCGCATTCATCACCTTGGTATGACCCGTCGCGGCCATGAAATCTTGGCCTAGCAACACCACCAGTGCGATCGTCCAAAACATGCCCGTACCCGGCCCGAAAAATCCATCATAGAAACCTAGCCCGACCCCAGCCACCAACCAAAACCATTTCGATGCCATCCGCGGCTCGCGTTTATCCTGACCGATCTGCGGGCGAATTATCGTATAAATCAAAATCCCAGCCAACAACCACGGGATCAGTAATCCCAGTCGACTGGCATCAATGCGCTGAACTGTCCAAGCCCCCAGGAGTGCGCCTACGAAGCTGAGAACCACTCCAAGCCGGCAACGCCTCCAATCCACTACCCCGTGCCGCGCATAATGGAGCGCGGCCATACCACTCCCAAAAAGCGACTGAAGTTTGTTCGTTCCCAGAGCCAGCGGTACAGGAAAACCCGCCATCAGTAACGCCGGCAACGCAATCAAACCGCCCCCGCCAGCGATCGAGTCGATCAACCCCGCAGCTAATGCCGCAAGAAACAACAACGGATATATCCAAGGCGCTAAATCCATCCCTGCAGTTTCGCGACAAACCATGAAAAACGAAAGCTTGGAGACCGCGGACACCAATTTTCCGGTATTCACGCGAGTTGATTTTTGACAGGGTCCAACACCACACACACGCTCCACCTCCATCATGAGCTTGGCCGACCTCCGCAAAGATTACGCCCTCGCCGGGCTGAATGAAAAAGACCTCGCCCGCGATCCGTTTCGCCAGTTCGAGAAATGGTTTCAAGAAGCTGAAGCCGCAAAAATCGCCGAGCCCAACGCCATGACGCTCGCCACCGCCAATCGTGAAGGCCGCCCTTCCGCCCGCACCGTGCTGCTTAAAGGACTCGATGGCCGCGGCTTTGTTTTCTATACCAACTACGAGGGTCGCAAGGGGCGCGAACTCGAAGCCAACCCACGCGCTAGCCTAGTATTCCCCTGGATCGTATTGGAACGCCAAGTCATCATCGAAGGCACCATTACCAAGGTCGCTCGCGAAGAAAGCGCCGCCTATTTTCACTCCCGCCCACGCGCCAGCCAACTCGGCGCTTGGGTCGCCCAACAAAGCGCGGTCATACCCGGACGCGCCACCCTAGAAGATGCCATGAAGGCGTTGGAGAAAAACCACGCCGGCGCCGATGTGCCACTGCCACCCAACTGGGGCGGCTATCGCGTGACACCAGAAACGATCGAATTTTG
>RGAX01000085.1 GCA_009919985.1 Opitutaceae bacterium | reverse complement strand
CGCAGGGTTCATTGTGCACCCCAACATCGGCGCGGTACTTGCCGTGGACTACGGCGTGGAGCCTATCACCAATTCCCGCCTACGCGAATTTATGGTGGAGCGCGAATATCCGCTGGCCGATGTGCCTCACGCGTTTCTTAGCATCGATCATGGCCTCGCAGCGGCGCTGGCCGAAGGTGAAGCGATCGTGCGCGCGTGGTTACCCAAAGTCGCCGCGCTCGTGCGCACGCCGGAGCCGGTGAGTGCATTGCGCGTGGCGTTGCAGTGCGGTGGTTCGGATGCGTTTTCTGGAGTCTCGGGTAATCCGCTCGCGGGCTCGATCGTGCACGAAATCGTGCGCCACGGCGGTATCGGTGTGTTGTGCGAAACCGACGAGATCGCCGGCGGCGAAGCTTACATGATCAAACGTGTGCGCGACCTACCAACGGCGCGGGCGTTGCTCGCGTGCATCGATCGCTTTCGCACGCGCCTGTCTTGGCACGGGATCACACCTGAAAGTAATCCCTCTGCTGGCAACCGTTTCCGCGGCCTCTACAACATCGCCCTCAAATCTCTCGGCGCGGTGCACAAAAAAGATCCGCGCTCCCGCGTGGATCATGTTATCGACTACGCCGACTCGCTCGACGCACCTGGTTTTTATTTCATGAACAGCCCGGGCAACGACCTCGAGGGCATCGCTGGTCAAGTCGGTGCGGGGTGCAATCTATTCCTGTTTGTTACGGGTAACGGCTCGATCACCAACTTCCCGTTTGTCCCCACGCTGAAACTCACCACGACCACACGGCGCCACCAGTTGCTGATTCATGAGATGGACATCAACGCTGGCCGTTATCTTGACGGGGAGTCGATGGAGGCGCTCACCGCCGAATCCTTTGATCTACTCATCGCGACCGCCTCGGGTCACAAAACCCGTGGCGAACACGCGGGTCATTCGCAGGCCTCGCTTTGGCGCAACTGGCGTCAGACAGATTCGACTCTTGTCGCCGCAATCCGCGCGCGCCCCGCGCCTGATGGCCAGCCCGTGCGTGCTTCGCTGCCGACTGCTGCGGGGGCTGTGCCTAACCTATGGATAAATCGGGAGCGCATCGGTCTCGTGTTGCCCACCAGTATGTGTTCGGCGCAGATCGCGCGCCTCGCCGCCGAGCGCATGAACGCTAAAGGCCTCGCGCCCGCACTTGGTTTCACGCGGTTTCTAGCGCTCACGCACAGCGAGGGCTGCGGCTTTGGTGGCGAGTCGATGTACCAACTTTTGCTGCGCACGTATCGCGGGTATGCCACGCACCCGAATGTCGCCGCGACGCTGTTGCTCGAACATGGCTGCGAAAAAATCCCGAACGATTCGATGCGTCGCCAATTTGAAAATGCCGGCTTGCCGCTGGAGCGTTTTGGTTGGGCTAGCGTGCAACTTGATGGTGGTATCGACAAGACGCTCGCCAAGGTCGAGACGTGGTTTGCCGAAAAAGCCGTGCGCCAGCCCTCCGTGCCTGCGCTTGCGACCGGTCCAGCGGCTTCGGCCGAAGAGGAAAATAAAAATGCGGCGGTAATTTTGGCGGGGCTAAACCTGGGCGTACTTACAGTCGGACCATTAAACGGCGCGAGTCTATCGCCGCTGGTCGCGTTGGTTGAAGACGTATTGCACGCTGGCGGCTCGGTGCTCGTGCCGGAGAGCGACCCGCTCTTGGCGGATGCACGTTTTGTCGACGCGGTGTTGGGCCGCACGCCGCCGCACGCGACACTCGCTTATGGCCAGCCGTTGACGGCGCCTGGTTTCCACGTGGTGCAGACCGATTCAGATCATTGGGTGGAAAATCTCGCAGGCCTTGGTGGCTGTGGTGTTCAGGTGTTTGTCGGCTTCGTCGGTGATAGCGTACAGCAGGGTCACCCGATGTTGCCTGTGTTGCAGATCGCAGAGACGGGTGCGCTGCCGGCCGCGGCGTTAGTGGATGTTGATCATGTTTTCACGGATGACCGCACGGCCAACCGCCTCGCATTACAACGTCTCGTCACGACCACCCTTGAGCGTACTTACACGCCGGTTGCGAATAGTGGGGGCTTCGTCGATTTCCAGCTTTCGCGCGGACTGCTGGGGGTTTCGACGTAAGCGATTCAGTCCTGTGCCGTCAGCCGGTTCCGCCGAGCTTGCGCGAAAATTTCGGGTAAGCTATCGGAGTTTGATCTGAAAACGGCGATGAGCTGGCCGATTAATTCGGTGTTTATAAGCCACAAAATAAACCCGTTGTGGTCTTGGCTTGAGAACCCAATCTTGAGCTCCTTAAGCCTTCGCTTGTCTTACAACACGAACATCGCCCCTACGAAATAAAGGGCTAATTTGGAATAAATTTTACGCACTTGTCGGGTAAAGTATGGCCGCATCGACCAAACAGTTTTTCATTTCTCTGTGGGTTGAGTCAGGCGTGCGTCATGCTTTTTTAAGCCATATAATTTTGATCTCTTTTTCCACCGTCTTGAAATCATAATCGGCTGTCACGAGTTCGGCTTTGCGTAATTTGGCGAGGGCCGCGGCAAAGCCGTCGGCCAGCGCCAATAGACCAGCAGCTTTGTAGCTTGCTGCCAACTCAGCTTGCTCTTTGTCGGCCGGTACAACCGACAGTGGCCCGCTCGCAGCAAGCTGGCGCGCCGCGCTCAATCCGGCGGGCCCTTGGCTTTTCTCGATGCGATAAAGTGTCTCAGCCCAATTTACGGCGGTCATGAGCAGAGGTTGATCGGCCGCGTTGGCGCGATGAAAGAGTCTGCGCACCTCTTCGACGCCGGCTTCACCGTAAAACATGGCAAGCAGGGCGGAGGCATCGAGCACGATAGGTTTCATGATGCGCTTCGATCACCTACAACCTTACGATCTTCCTGCGCCCGCTCTTTGGCCCTGTCATTTAGAAGCGCTTGCACAGCAGACTCTGCTCCGGCTTTCGCCTTAAATAGGCCGCAGAACGAATCGATGAATTCACGGGTAACCGGCTGGATCACGATGTTTCCGTCGACTTCGCTAAAGTTAATCCGGGTGCCGGCTTTAATTCCAAATTTGCGCCGGAGAAGGGCGGGCACGACCACTTGTCCTTTGGCGGTGACGTAAGCTGATTCGGAAACAGTCGGCATTTTTAAATTAGATCATAATACTAAAATGTAAGACAAATAAAAAAAGTAAGACAAAAATAAATTAGACTACTAATTTGGAAAAGCAGCAAACGGGGTTAACCTGACGGATTAGCGCGAGACTGGCGCTGTGCGCCTAGTGAGGGTCACGAGCACGTTTGAGCGTACAACAGAAGCTCACGGTCCATGCAGTAGGCTTGGAATTTAGGCCAACCAGGTTTTGAGCACCGCGAGGTCTTTTTTAAAGTACGCGCTCATCGTTGGAGCATCGCCCAGTTCGTATTCGTGGTGCTGAGAAATCGGACCGGTGTAAGTGGAATTTTTTAACGTCGTGATGAAGCTGCGGTGGATCATGCCTTCGCCTAGTGGGCACCAAGCCGCAGTCCAGCCTTTGACGGTTTTTTGCCAGCTAAAATCTTTAACGTATACGGCGGTATAAAACGGCGCGATCAGCTTGGCTTGAGTAGGCCAGGAAAGTCCGCCCTCGATGGTGGCGTGGCCGATATCAAAGCACATACCGCAGTGCGCGGGGTCGAGCTCGCCGATGAGACTGAACACATCCCAGATGGGTGCTCCGACGTAGTTGTGGCCGGAGTGATTTTGAAAACCGGCTTGGAGGCCGAGCTCTTTGCAGGCGGCGGCGAGGTCGCGCAGGGCGGGGGCGATTTCTTTGAGTTGGTCGGCGGGGGAACGCGTGAGGTCGTATTTCCAGTAGCCCAAACGGAAGCGTTTCACGCCGTTATGCGCGAGCGCGCGGAGGGTCGTTTCGGCGTTTTTTTGGGACAGGCTAGTGATGTCGGTGGTGGCCAGATACAGCTCAAGGCCGCGACGGCGCAGGGCGGTGGTGAAGCGCGGGAGATCGTCGGCGACCCGGGCGGGCTCGATCTGACCTTTGGCGCGGACGGGGCACTCGATGCCGTCCCAACCGATGTCGGCGACATAAGCGGCAGTTTGTTCGGCGTCTAGGTTTTGGAATGGCTTGGAAAACGCGATGATCGGCCAACGCGGCTTCGCAGTGGGTTCAGCGGCGCGCGCCCGGAGCGTGAGGGCGGCGGTGGCGACGGCGGTATGGGCGAGAAAGGTGCGGCGGGAAACGGCGGAAGAGTTCATGGGGTAATCGAAAGCGAGCGGGGCCGTGGGGTTTTTTATTTTTCGGATGTGGTGACTGGAAGGCCCCGCAGGTAGTGGTCAAACCAGTCGGCTAAGCGGCGGCGATCCCCGGCGATGTCGGGCCAAGTTTTCCCACCGTGCTCGGCGCCGGGTTTCACGATGAGTCGTGCGGTGGCGCCGGCGGCGGTGGCGCGGGCGAGGTAGAGTTGGGATTGTTGAATCGGAACAAGCGGGTCGGCGTCGCCGTGGATGATGAGCGTAGGGGCGGAGGCGGCACTGAGGTAGCGGGCCGGGGAAAAGGTTTGGCCTAGTTTTTGGCGACCTTCGGGCGTGAGGGCCTCAGGACCGAAGGCAGGGATGTAGTCCTTCAATATACCGCTGCCGACGGCGATTTCGCCTTCGCGGCCGTAGTTGAGAAAATCGGTCGGCGGATAAAAGCAGGCTACGGCTTGGACGGCGCTGCTTGCGCGGTCGATTGGGTCTTTGGCGTCCGCGGGGCCGGGCCCGCCTTGGGTACCGAGGGTAAGCGATAGGTGAGCGCCGGCGCTGGAGCCGGTGATGCCGAGGTGGGCGGGATCGATGGCCCAACGGGCGGCGTTGTGGCGAATGAAGCGAACGGCGCGGTGAAGGTCGGGTACGATTTCTGCCAAAGTGAATTTAGGCTGTGAGCCGTGGACGACCGTGAAAACCGTGTAGCCGCGATCCAGATAGGTTTGAATGCTAGCCGCTGAGATGTTGGCGTGACTGGAAACCCAGCCACCGCTGATGACTTGAATGATGCCAAAGCCGTTGGGCTTGGTGGCCGTGGGTTGGAAGACATCGAGCGTAAGGGCGATCCCGTATTTACGGCCGTAGACGACATCCTCGGTGCGTGCGTAGGGTGCGGTTTGAGCGGTGCTCTTAGTCTGACCCTGGACGGGGCCTATGGCGCCAGCGAAGGCGAGTAGAAGCAGAAAGTAGAACAATTTCATGGGTTTACGCGGTGAAAGCAAAAAATCAGTGCGATCCTGGCTCAGTCCTTCCGGCAACACGGCTCCGGCGCGGCGCGGTAACGAGCGACAACGGGCCAATCCGCGGGAGCGAGATCGAAGTTGGAAATTTCCGCAGGTGTGATCCAGCGAATCTCGACGTGTTCAAGCGCGGCGGGCGCGGCGCTGCCGTCTGCCAGCTGGCAGACGAAAGGAAACATCTCGATGACCACGCGCGTGTAATCGTAGTGGAACGGCTCGAGTGCGCGCGTGATGACGACGCTGCAACCAAGTTCCTCGGTGAGTTCACGCAGGAGCGCGGCGCTGGGCGTTTCGCCCGGTTCGACTTTGCCGCCGGGAAACTCCCATTTGAGTCCGAGGTGTTTATCGGCGGGACGCTGGGCGATGAGGATGCGGCCGGTGTCGTCTTCGATGACGGCGCAAACGACAGGAATCGGAGTGGGGGCTGGCACAGGAAGAGAACAGCATCAACGCAGAGAAATCGGTGTGGGCGCAATGCCTGCTTGCGGTTCGCGGGTTTAGATTTTTTTGCGTGGCACTGACGCCGGAGGCGGGCTGAATCATGAGATGGGACAATCGGCAGAGCAACCGCAGGCGTTTATCCGGGGCGTGAGCCTCGTGGGGCGCAGCGGCGGACTCGTGAAGAGTTTGGCCGGTTTCAAGAAGGCGCATCACACGGTGCCTGACGCGCTCAATGCCGCGACAAGTGCTTTCCTGGCGAAACTGTGCGCGGAGGAACTCGCGGCGGAAGGAGAGAAATTTTTCCAGGCGGCCAAGGTCGCGCTCGGTTACAAGCGGGCGCAACTTTCGCTCGAAGTGGCGAGTCCGACGGCCGCCCTCGTGGCGAAGGATTTCACCCTCGAATGGAGCTACGCGCTCGAGCCGGCAGATCCCTCGAGTTATACGCTGACGCGTACGTTGCACAGCTTACGCAATGCGGAGCTAGTGGAGGTGGCGGAGTTCGATGCGTTGTTTGCCGGACAATTTTCCTCGGTGGTGTTTGCGCTCAAAAAAGGCGTGCGCGTGGAGGCGGTGATCGATGCGGTCGAGGGGCTCGACCCGAAGGACGAGGCGGCAGGCGTGGGTCTCAGCGTGGAGTATCCCTCGGATTGTCGGCACTGCACGCTGCATGCTGAAGGCGTGGATGCGGCGGTGGCGTGCGACGGTGCGACGCTGGAAATGCAGTTTGCGCGGTGTGGTTCACCGCGGCAATTAGTGGCCGGTTTTGCGCAGTTACGGCGCGCCTTTGCCCTGACGAAAGCGCGCGTGCTCGCGGGCATGCTTTAAACCTAAAGCCGTTTCGGCTGCAGCGTCGGACTGCAGCTGCAGCGAAGACCAAGAAAAAAGCGGCGCCCGTGAAGGCGCCGCTTCGAGAAAAGTAACGAGGCGGCGCCGCGTTTTAGCTAATCATGTCGGCGACGAACGCGCGTTCTTCGGCGAGTTCTTTGTTGGTCGCAGCGATTTTCAATTTCGCGAACTCGTCCATGGCGTAGCCGGTGATGACTTCGTAGCTGCCGGGAGTCGTGGTGCGCACGGGCATACCGGCCCACACGTTGGCATCGAAGCCGTAGCGGCCCTCGCTCTTGACCGCGATGGAGTGAATCGCGCCGGGAGTGACCAAGGAGCGCACGTGGTCGACTAGGGCGTTGGCCGCGGAGGCGGCGGAGGAGAGACCGCGGGCGGCGATGATGGCGGCGCCACGTTTGCCGACGGTTTCACAAAACGGGCCTTGGAGCCACGCGCTGTCGGTGATGATGGAGGTGGCAGGTTGGCCGTTGATCGTGGCGTGCCCAAAGGCCGGAAACATCGTGGGGCTGTGGTTACCGTAGATGAAGATGTCTTTGACGGCGGTCAGATCGACGCCGGCCTTTTTGGCGAGCTGGGTCTGCGCACGGTTTTGATCGAGGCGCACCATGGCGGTGAAACGATCCGCGGGCAGGCGCTTGGCCTGAGAGGCGGCGATCATGCAGTTGGTGTTAGCGGGATTGCCGACCACCGCGATACGGGCATCGGCGGCGGCGACCGCATCGATGATTTTACCCTGCTCAATGAAGATCTTGCCATTGTCCTTCAGCAGATCGGCGCGCTCCATGCCGGGGCCGCGGGGTTTGGCGCCAACTAGAAGGCACCAGTTGGCGTCCTTGAAACCGACGGAGGCGTCGGAGGTTTGGACGATGCCCTTTAAAAGAGGGAAGGCGCAGTCATCGAGCTCCATGGCGACGCCCTCGAGGGCCTTGAGGGCTTTCTCGATCGGCGCTTCAATAAGCTGGAGAATAACGGGTTGGTCGGGACCGAACATCGCGCCGGAGGCGATGCGGAAAAGCAGAGAGTAACCGATTTGACCGGCAGCTCCGGTGACGGCGACGCGAATGGGGGATTTCATAAGAGGAGCTATGATTGTGAAACTGAGGCGGAGCGCACGAAAGATTTTTGGTGATCCGGCAGATGTTAGAAGGTGTTGCTGATTGAAGAAACGGGGCTGCTGGGGCTAGGCGGGTGGCCTTAAGCGAGTCGCGCGGTGAGCGCGCCATGGGTGATGAGCTTGCCGTTGCCGTTGCCGTTGGCGTGGGTGAGGGCGGCGCCCACGTGCGGATGAGCGGCGCAAAATGCGGCGACCTCGGCATCGGTAAAAACAAAAAACGCCGTCGATAGCGCGTCGGATAAGCCTGCACTTGGCGCCAGGGCCCAGGTGCGGTCTCGCCGCTGAGCGGTGGCTTGAGTTCGCGGATCCACAAGGTGTTCGCCTTGGACGGCAAGACCGGAGCCGCTCAGGGCGCAACGCGTAAGCGAGAGTATGCGCTGATCCGGGTCCTCCCCCAGGCCGATCGGCCAGCCGCGCTGGCCCGCGGGCGGATCCAGTGCGAGTACGCTGCTCCCGCCACCATGTAGACACGCGCGCGTGATGGCCCAATCGGCGAGGACAGCGGCAAGTCGATCGAGGGCGTAGCCTTTGCCGATGGCGCCCAGATCGAGGTGCAGCTGCGCGGTATGTGAGGTGAGTGTGTGAGCAGCGGGATCGAGCGTGAAGAGCGGAGCATCGGCGGCTTGCGTGGGCGCGCGCTCCGAAGCGTACGCGGCATCGAAGGCGCGGTCAGTGGCGAGCGAGGCGTCGGCGGCAAGCAACAAACAATGCAGCGCGTCTTCGCCGATCACGATGGTTTCGCCGAGATTGAGCCGGTTGGCGCGGGCGATGTCGCTCGATTCGACGTAGCGACTCAGTTCGCTCTCCAGTCGGTCGAGTTCGCGAAAGCACGCGGTCGCGGCCTGACGCGCGTACTCGCTCGACTGGTCCGCGATGACTAGGGCGAAGCTCGTTGCCATCGCCTCGTGGTGGAACTCAGGAAATTCCGGAAACTTCATGCCGCGAAAATATTTTTTACAGAAAACGGGTTAAGAAAAATGGCACCTATGAGGTGGCGCTTAATCTGAGGCGGCGCCGGAGGCGGAACATGGCGAGGGTGGGGCGGAGCCAGAGTTGGCGTAGACCGTAGTTGGCTTGGCCGCAGGTACGTGGATGGTGGCGGACTTTGAATTCACCTAGGCGGAAACCGGCGGCGATCAAAATGGCGGGTAAAAAAGATTGAAGCAGTTCAAAGGGAAATAGGGCAGCGATACTCTCGCGGCGCAGGACACGAAGTTGGCAGCCGCTATCATGTAGGTTATCGCCGAGGACGCGGCTGCGCACGCAGTTGGCGAGGCGGGACATTTTGCGGCGGAGCCAGGAATCGTGGCGGTCATGTCGCCAGCCGCACGCAACATCAAGGGTGCCGGCTTCGACGGGGGCCAACAGGAGCGGGAAATCACGCGGGTCGTTTTGGCCGTCACCATCCATTGTGAGAATGATTTCGCCGTGCGCGGCGCGTAGGCCGTCGAGCAGCGCAGTGGCTTGACCCAGATTGCACGGTTGGTGGAGCGCGCGGCAACGCGGCCAGCGCACGAGGCAGGCGGCGATTTCATCGGCGGTGGCGTCGGTGCTGCCGTCGTTAACGAGCAGAATTTCGTAGTCGTGGCCGATCGAATCGAGGACTACGACCGCGCTCTCGATGAGCGGCAGAATGTTGCCCGCTTCATTGTAGAAAGGAACGACCAGGGAATAGCGCGGCGTCATGGCGCGGGTGGCGCGGGCGTGAATACGACACAGAGGAAACCAGGACGCAGGCCGAGGAAAGTTTCGCGGTAATCACCGTGAAGGCGGGAGCGAACCGCAGGGGCTTGCGCGGCAGAGGCTACAATAAGCGCGCCGTCGCAATCCGCTGGGGGCCTCGCCCAGTAACCTACGCAGCCCTCGGGCAGCGCTCGGAGGTACCACGGAATTGGCCAATATTCTTCGCTAATGATGCGAATCGTACCCGCGGGCCGCACGGTTAAGGCAGCGGTGGCCAGCGCGCGGATTTTCAAAACATCGGGCGAACTGTGGACGTAGGCGTACGGGTTGCGGGCGTCGGCGGCGCGCAGAAATGCGACGAGCTGGGTTTGAGTGAGTTGGAGAAACAGCAGGCTGGCGGTGGCGATGACGGCGAGAGTGCGCCACCGAATGAGTGCGAGGGTGCCGGCCGCGAGCACGGCCAGACCGGGCACCAAGTGAACGGCGTGCCAAGGGGTTTTGTACGGAGGTAACGAGAGGGCTATAAAAACGAGCAAGGTGTAAACGGCGGCGATACCCAAAAATTTTTGACGCGTGACGTAGGCAAGGAGCGCGCCGGTGAGAGCGAGCGTGGAAAACGCGAGTTGTTGAAAGACAAGTCCACCGTTTTTTTCCCAGATAAAAAGGGTGGCGTAGTACCACCACGGTTTTTCGTGGCCGCTCTCGCCGGTGGCGCGCTCGGAGGTGAACGTGTACGTCGCAACAGCGTCGCGAAGCCCAGCGGCGTGCGTGCCGAAAGACGAATAAAAGAGCGCAGCGACACCAAGTGCGGTACCGAAGATCAACGCGAGGTCGCGGCCCAGTCGAGGGCTCGCCGGGCGGCGCCGGGTGACAAGGAGCCCGGCGGCAAGAGCGCAGACGACCAAGACCGGTGCGCTGGCTTTGGTCGCTTGCATGAGCCCGAGTGCAGCACCGGCAGCCAGAGCCCATGCCGGGCGGGCGTTTTGCCACCAGCGTTGCGTGGCGAGCGCGGCGGCGAGCGCGAAGGTGACCAGGAGCGTTTCCTGAATAAAATAGCGGCTGTAATAAACCGGCAGCGGAGCGAAGGCGAACAGCAGGGCAGCCACCAGGCAGGCGGTGAACCCGAACATCTCCACGCCCGCCCCGAATAATAAAACCATGACCGCCCCGGTCACCGCGGGAACACGGCGCACCTGCGATTCGGTGAGGTCGGCAAATTGCTTCACACCCAGCCACCGCACCGCCGGCAGAGTTTCGGCAGCGAGCGCCGGGCCATGCC
>RGAX01000084.1 GCA_009919985.1 Opitutaceae bacterium | reverse complement strand
GCAATGATGGCGCGAATCAAACGCAGGAAAATATCACTGATGAATTTAAGATGTCCGGCCACCTGAGGAGCGAGGAAACCCAAGGCGATGCCGCCGAGGGCAGCCAGTAGCATCCACTGCGCTAGAGAAATTTGCGCGAAAAACGCGAACGAAGACTTGCGCGGCGGTAAGTGATTTGGAACATCAGGGCTAGATTGAGTAAAGGACATGGAGTTAGGGTATAAGTTTTTTCGGGGTGGGTAATCAAATAGAGTATGTTGGGCTAATTCGCCGGTGCAGCCAAAATGCAGCCATCAGCATAAGACAGGCCCGGATAAGAGCGATCGAGGGAAGATTCAGCCAATGACCACGAGCGGAGCCAAAGCAGCCGCAGTTTAAGTCCAAACCTCGGGCCATCGCTTGAGTCAAAATTAGAACAAAAACCAACGACATCGTCACGGCGAGTAAACTAACGCTCTCGCGCCAAAAACCGATGATTAAGCCGATGCCGCAGATCAACTCGAGGCAGGGGAATACGACAGCTATGAGCCGACTCACGACATCGGGCATCGCTAGTTCGTAGGCAAGGAGATCGGCATGAAAACCGATGGGATCCGAAATTTTAAAAAACCCCGCTAGGCAAAACACCGCGCCGAGCGACCAACGTAGGCGCAGAAGCGACTGGGGTGATGATCGCTGCAGAAATTTCCAGTCGGATTTCAAGAAACAGGCGGGGTGATTTTAAAAACCGGGAGAGGGCGGGGGAACACGAGGCGTTGCGCGGGACGTAACCAATCGAGTGCCAGCCCTAGGGTAAGTGCGAGCAGACCCAAAACCATAAGTTGATAGGGCCGAGTAGATCGCAGTGAATGCCGCAGGCTGTTAAAAATCGCACGCATCTTTAAAGCGTTTTTAGCAACTCATCAAAGACCCGCTGAAACTCATCCAGCGTTTGGGCGCCAGCGATCGAGGTTTCTACGGTCTGGCCATTGGGCCCCATTTTCCAAATTAGAAAGCTCGGCGTGCCTTTGAGTTTGAGCCGGGCGTACATTGAGAAATCAGCCACGACGGTGTTGCGGGTGGGGCGTTCGCGCAGGCACATATCAAGTTCGTCGCGATTTATAATCGCGCTCTTGGCAACCAGTGACTCGAGCATACTAGGAGCGCGATGGGCCACTTGGAAGAGGCTCACGAGCATGTCCCAGTATTTGCCTTGTTGGTTTGCGCACCGCGCGATGTCGAAAATTTTACTGAATTGATCCGAAGGATCGTCCGACGCGTTCAGCACGACCCACTGCACGAGGCCAGGATTGATGTAGCGGTCAATCAGCCGAGGGAATACTGTCTCGTGAAATTTACGGCAATGCGTGCATTTGAAGCTAGAGACTTCGAGGACAACGATGGGGGCTTCGACGGAGCCCAGGCTGGGGCGATTAGCTAAGACTATAGGGAGTCGCTGACGGAATTCTGCGGCTAACGTGGCGCGAGATGCAGGGGCGCTTTCCAGCGCAAAGAGCGGATGGCCCAAAATGAAACTCAACCCCGCAAAAAAGAACCTCCATCTACCGCAAGAACTCAATTTTGAGTATGCTTTCTGACGATTGCGGTGATGGATGATCATGGCGTAAGCCGGTGGTTCTAAGGCAAACCCTAACAAAATGTCGGCGCCGGCAAAGTAAACTCGCTAGGCGCGGCCGGCGCCGATCTGAAGTGCTTAGAACTGGGTCTTGAGGCCGACGCGGATCATGCGGCCCACTTGATCAAACAAACCAGGGTCGGTCGGCATCGGGGTCGCCCCGGTGCTGCGCGGCGCGTAGGTGGGATCGCGGTCGAGGAGATTGGCGACGTTGAGGTAAATCTCCGAATTCCAGCCCTGCCGAATCCTGGGCAACCGATAGGTCAATTGGCCGTCGAAATACACGGTCGAAGGAACATCGTTGTAATCGGTCGTCACGCCCAAGATCCGGGTTTTGTCCCAAGTCATCCGGCCGATGTAACGCATCTGCAGGAAGCTCGAGAAGGCGTTGCGCGAGTGATTCAGCGAGAGGTTGCCCCGGATGCGAGGCAACGCCGCTGTGCCCGATCCGGCATTCGCGAGACCGTTGCCGGCCAAGTTGATTTGGGTCGGAGTAAGGGGCGATACGCGGGAATACTCGTCGATGTAACCGGCGATTGCGCGCACCGTAAGACTTCCGGGGCGCACGTCGGCAAACCACGCATTAAGCGGAATCCGGTAACTGGCCTCAAAATCCACGCCGCGCGAAAACTCGGAATTGAGATTAACCGCGGAAGTCCGCGTTTGAATCACCGCCCGCGGGCTGGCCGAGGTCGGGCCGCGCGTCACGAAGGCGCATAGCGGCGACGCAGGATTGATCGAGCACTCGCGCACAGCGTCTTGACCACCGGCCAAGAAAATCGCGTCGGCAATTTCTGTGGTGTAGAAATCCACCGCGAAACTGGCGCCTTTAAGCCACATCGGTTGGTAGACAAAGCCGCCCGCCGGCAAAATTGTCGGAGATATTGCCGTTAGTCTGACGTCCTGCGGAGAAGAGTTCGTTGATGTTGGGCGCGCGGATGTCGCGGGAGCGCGAAGCCCGGAAACGCAGGTCGCCGTTGAGCTGCCAAACGGCACCGGCCTTCCACGAATTAGCATCGCCGCTGGTCGAGTAATCGGCGTGACGGAAAGCGAGATTGGCCGTGAGCTTTTTCACCATCTGCAGATCCTTTAGTAGCGGAATCTGCGTTTCGGCGAACTCTTCCATGATCGTATACTTGCCCGTGAACGGCTGGTTGTTTGCCAAACGGTAGGCGCCGGCGATCGAGAGATCGTCAGTCGTGGTGGTAGACTTCAGCTTGCGCCAATGCGCCCCGGCGGCAACGGCCACGGGGCCGGCTGGCAGGTTGAAAACGTTACCGGTGAACTTCGTTTCAATCACCTCCTGCGAGGAAGTTTCTTCAAACTGCGTAGTGCCCATGACGTAGTCCAAGGCCGCCGCCGATGGCGATCCGGACCCAAACGGATTGAAGGCGGCGCTGCCCGGATTGGCGGCAGCCGCGCGCGGGACGATTTGCCCGCCTACTAAGACCGCGTCGGCGGCGACCGCCATCCGGGCTGTGACGAGATTATTTATGATCGGAATGCTGATGTCGTTCGTGCCCGATTGGATCGAGGTCTCCCAGTCCCAGTCGCCGAACTTGGCGTTGAACCCGACTAACACGCGCCGGTTTTGGTCGTTGACCTTGGACACCGTCAGCCCGCGCTCGAGCGTGAGGCGGTTCATCGTGAACGAAGTCACGCCGAGCGCGGTCATGCGCGCGACCAAGTCGGGCGCGAGTTGATTGAGAAAGGCATTGTCACGCTGAATCGTTAGCAGGTGCGTGGTCGGACTGTTCTGCTGGTTCATCTGGGTTTCGCTGAAACCGCCTTCGACAAATAATGAGATTTTGTCGAGTAGCTTGAAATCGTTGCGCAGGAAAATGTTTTGGCGGGTGAGCGGGCGCACAATCTCCTGGGAAGTGCCGATGCGGAAACCGTCACCGCCGCTTTGGAAACCGTTGGTGGCTCCAATGGTGGTAGAAAGGCGACCGTAATCGTAAGGGCTCTGCGTGCCGCCGGGGCCGAACTTGATCCCGCGGATGAGCGCGTTGTTGGCGGTGGTGCCGCCGGCGCCGTTGACGATGTTGCCGCCGGGCGTGAACGGCGACCGGATGTCGGTCGCGCGGATTACCTTGGTCGTGTTGCCTGGCTCAGGAATTTGGTTAGTTTCTTCGCGCCGGAAATCGCGTCGATCGCCGTTCACTCCTTTGCTCTCCACGTATTCGCCGCTGAAAACGAGATGGCCGCGGCCGTTGAGATACTTGGTGCCGAAAGTGACCATGCCCTTGTATTCCTTGTTATCGCCCCTCTCAGAGAGACCAAGAAGGAAGTCCGACTTGAAGCCGACAAATTCTTTATTGAGCACAAAGTTCACAACGCCGCCGACGGCGTCGGAACCATACGCAGCCGAGGCCCCCCCATTCACGACGTCCACCCGATCGACCAGACCTTGCGGCATCAGGTTAGCGTCAACCTGCCCTGTTGGGCCGCTGGGGGTGAAGCGGCGGCCATCCAAGAGAGTGAGCGTGCGGGTGACGCCGAGGCCGCGCAGGTTCAGAAAATTGGCGCTGTTGTTCCCCGTACCACCGCCGACAGTTTGTCCGCCACCAGGAGCGAGCGAGGGCATTTGTTTCAAACCGTCGGCGAGATTGATCGGCGCGGCGGCGAGCAGAGCGGTCTGATCGACGACGAGTACCGGTGTCGGCGAGGTGAACGTGCTCGCTCCGGCGATCAGTGAACCGGAGACGCTAAAGCTCTCGAGTTTCACGATCTCGTTTGAGGTCTCGCTTGGGCGCTTGGTCACTGGGGCGGTTTGAGCCGGCGCGTTAAGGACAGTGAGCAGCGCGCTGAGCACCGCCATGAGGGTTTTTTGCTTCATAGGTTTGGTAGAATCGGGCTTGGAAATGGGTGTTACAGGGGTGGCTTAAGTTTGTGCTAAGAAAGTGTAGCCGCGCTTACAATGAATCCAGTGTTTTTCAATTTTAAACATCTAAAGTTTTACCAACTTGAAACTGGAAGACGTGATTTAATCTCGGAACAAAAAACCCGCGGTGCGATTGATCGCAGCCGCGGGTTCAAGGATTTTTTGGCTTTGGCTAAACTTACTTTCCGGATTTGGCGGTCTTCTGGCGAAGGCCGTTATTCAGAATGCGTTTGCGAAGACGGAGGCTTTTAGGGGTAACCTCCAGGAGTTCGTCGGCGGCGATGTATTCGATCGCGCGCTCCAAGCTGAATTTGGCCGCCGGAATCAGGCCGGTGGCGACACCGGAACCTTGCGAACGGAAGTTCGTGAGAGCTTTTTCGCGGACGGCGTTACAGGCGATGTCTTCGTTGCGGGGATTCTCGCCAACGATCATGCCTTCGTAAACCTGCTCGCCGGGACCGACGAAGAGTTTGCCTCGTTCCTGAACCATGAGGAGGGCATAGGTGGTGGTCTCGCCTGCTTCGGTCGCGATGAGTGTGCCAGTCATGCGGGTAAGTACCTCGCCCGCGTAGGGACCGTATTCTTTAAAAAGATGGCTCGTGATGCCGCGGCCGCTGGTGGCGTTGATCACGTCGATCTCCATGCCAATCAGACCGCGCGTGGTGATGGTCGCCTCGATCATCGTAGAGTGAGAAAGCTTCTCCATGTTCGTGAGGAGACCTTTGCGGTTGGCGAGATTTTGCATGACGGAGCCGACGCACTCATCGGGCACTTCGACCCAGACGGTCTCGAAAGGCTCGTGGCGAGCTCCATCGACGATCTTCTCGATCACGGTGGGGCGAGAGACGACGAGTTCGAAGCCTTCGCGGCGCATCGTCTCGACGAGAACGGCGACTTGCATGGCGCCGCGGGCCTTGACGTTGAACACGCCTGCTTTGTCGGCGTCTTCAATGTAGATGGAGACGTTGGTCTTCAATTCACGCATCAGGCGCTCGCGCAGTTGGCGCGAAGTGACGAGCTTGCCTTCTTGGCCAACGAGTGGGCCGTCGTTGACGGAGAACTGCATCTCCAGCGTCGGCGGATCAATCTGCGTAAATGGAAGGGCGTGGGCGTCTTCGTTGACGGCGAGGGTGTCGCCGATGTCGACGTCTTCGAAGCCGGCGAGACCGATGATGTTACCGGCGAAGGCCGATTCGACTTCACGCTGGCCGAGGCCGGTGAACTCAAAAATCTTAGTGATCTTGGCGCGGATGCGCTTCTGATCGGTAGTGCGGACGACGAACACGGGGTCGCCGACCTTCACGGTGCCACCAAGGATCTTGCCGACGGCGATACGGCCGACGTAGTCGCTCCAATCGATATTGGAAACCAACATGTGAAACGGGTCGCCGGGCTTGGCGAATGGTGGCGGGACGTGGTCGATGATCGTCTGGAAGAGTGGAGTCATGTCCTTCTTCTCATCGCCTAGCTTGTACATCATGTAGCCATCGCGGCCGGATCCATAAACGACGGGAGCATCGAACTGTTCCTCAGTCGCGTTGAGCTCCATGAGGAGTTCAAGAACCTTATCATACATCTTGGCCGGGTCGGCGTTATCGCGGTCGATCTTGTTGATAACGATCACGACCTTGAGGCCGTGGGCGAGCGCCTTGCGGAGCACGAAACGGGTCTGAGCTTGGGGGCCGTCGTAGGCATCGATGACAAGCAAAACGCCGTCCACCATGCGCAGGGCGCGTTCGACTTCACCGCCGAAGTCAGCGTGGCCGGGGGTGTCGAGAATGTTGACGATCTTGCCCTGCCAGTGAACAGAGGTGTTCTTGGCCTTGATCGTGATGCCCTTCTCTTTCTCGAGATCCATGGAGTCCATGGCGCGCACCTGCACCGCCTGGTTGGCGCGATAGACGCCGCCCTCTTTAAGGAGTTGGTCCACGAGCGTAGTTTTGCCGTGGTCAACGTGTGCAATGATAGCGATGTTACGGATGTTCTGATTCATAGCGCGGAGTCGTTCTGGTCTTTGGAAAAAAGAAGAACGTGCTCAGCGCAGCGTACGAAGGCAAGGCCGAAGGCGGATTGAAGCCGAAAAGACACTAATAAGCCGCGCAGAGCCATCAAATCAGAGCAGAAACTTGCGTTCGCGCAGCCAATAAAGACATTGTTCAGCCCAAGGAGGCGCCGGTTTGCCGGGACGGCCGAGTCCTAGTCCATGGGCGCCTTTCTCATAAATATGCAGCGAATAGGGTACGCGTGCCGCTCGCAGCGCGGCCGCAAAGAGATGGGCATTTTCCACCGGAACGGTCTTATCTTCCATCGTATGCCAGATAAATGAGGGCGTGGTCTGCGCCGTGACTTGCAATTCGCTCGATAAATAACGCACCAGCGCAGGATCAGGATTTTCACCAAGGAGGTTTTTGCGCGAACCGACGTGACCAAATTCCAAGAAGCTGATCACCGGATAGCACAATATCGCTACGTCGGGACGTGAGCTTTCACGTTCGACCCAATCGGCGTCCTCGGGTTTTCCTCCATCAAAATGCGTCGCCAGCGTCGAAGCTAAATGCCCGCCAGCTGAGGAACCGATCACGCCAATCCTTGCTGGATCGAGCCCATCACGCTTGGCCCATGTACGAAGTAAACGCAGCGCCCGGGCAGCGTCGTTTAACATCGCCGGATGCCGATAACCCGCCGAACCCAAACGGTATTTCAAAACATAGCAGGTGACACCTTGCGCCGCAAACCACTCCGCGTACCCCGCGCCTTCGTGGTCGGCTAGATGGGCATAACCGCCACCAGGTAAGACGAGCAACGAAGCCCCATTGGCCTGGCCGGCCGCTGGCGCGAATAAAGTGAGCGTGGGGATATCTTGAGGCTTTTCACCGAGCGCACCCGGCGCGGCCGAAGCCCAAAGTGGCACCACCGAACCCGCCGAGGCAGCGCAAATTGAGGTGGAGAAAATCAGCACGATAAAACCAAACAGGATGCGGGGTATTTTTAATGAAGTCATGAAATGAGGGTTATGTTGAACGTGGCGCTGAGACGCTACTTGGCAAGGCTCGGCACGGCGGTCTCGCTGTTAGCTTGCGTCGTTACGGACACGGTAAACGCTCCTGCCTTACGCCTGCTATGCGACCTTCCGCTTTACCCATTTATGAACTCGAATTCGCTGTAGTGAGCGCATTGCGAGTCGGCGGTCGCTTGATCGTCCAAGCGCCCACTGGTTCGGGTAAATCGACGCAGATTCCACAGATGTTGCTCCAACACGACTTCCTCGATGGCGGCGAGGTTGTAGTCCTACAACCGCGCCGTCTCGCCGCGCGCATGCTAGCCAAACGCGTCGCAGAAGAAGTCGGCACCGAGCTGGGCGATGTCGTCGGCTACCAGATACGCCTCGAGTCCAAGGTCTCGGCGAAGACCCGTATCCGGTTTGTCACCGAGGGCATTTTGCTCCGCCAGATGTCGTTTGATGCGAAGCTGCGCGGGATCAACGCACTTGTCTTCGATGAGTTTCATGAGCGCCATCTTTACGGTGATATCTCACTGGCGCGGGCCTTGCAGATTCAGCGCACCACGCGGCCGGATCTAAAAATAATTGTGATGTCCGCGACGCTCGACGCAGGTTTACTGCGTGATTATCTCGCACCGTGTGACGTGCTGGTGTCGCAGGGCCGGAGTTTTCCAGTGAAAATTGAGTACCTGGCGAAAAGTGTGAATTTCGAGAATGAGCCCGTGTGGGACCTTGCCGCACGCGAATGTGAACGCGTCGCAACCCTCACAGAGGGCGATATGCTCGTGTTCATGCCCGGGGCCTACGAGATCAACCGTACCCTACAGGCGATCCAAAGCGGCCGCGGGCTGCGCGATTTTGTAAGTTTCCCGCTGCACGGCGAATTGCCACCCGAGCAACAAGACCGCGCGGTGGCACGGACTTCAGCGCGCAAAATCATCGTCTCCACCAACGTCGCAGAAACCTCGCTTACCATTGATGGAGTTACCGCAGTAATCGACTGCGGCCTCGCACGCATGGCCCGCTTCGATCCGCATCGAGGTATCAACACGCTGCTCATCGAAAAAATTGCCGCAGCGAGCGCTGACCAGCGAGCCGGCCGCGCCGGCCGTACCGCGCCCGGTGTATGTGTGCGGCTCTGGACGGAACGCGAACACGGCACGCGTTCGCTCCAAGAGTTGCCCGAGGTAAAGCGCCTCGATCTCTCCGAGGTCGTTTTGACGCTCAAATCGAGTGGTATCGACGATGTGTTTGGCTTTCCTTGGCTTGAGAAGCCCGATGCCAGAGCGCTGGAACGCGCGGAGCTATTGCTCGCGGATTTGGGCGCGCTTTCCGGGCAGAATCGCTCGATCACCGATTTGGGCCGTAAGATGCTGCGCTTCCCCGTGCATCCGCGTTACGCTCGCATGTTGCTCGCGGCTCAAGAGCGCGGTTGCGTGCGCCCCGTTGCGCTCATGGCGGCGCTCACTCAAGGCCGCAATTTCTTGCTGCGCGGTTCCACGAAAGAGGTCGAACAGGCCCGGGAAGATCTGCTCGGCGAAGAGCACGAGAGCGATTTCTTCCTGCTGATGCGGGCCTGGAGTTACGCTGATAAAAATAATTACAGCGTCGATGCGTGCCGACGGCTCGGGATTCATGCTCAAGGCGCTCGCTCGGTTGGACCACTTTACGAACAATTTTTGGATATCGCGCGCAAGGAAGGTCTCGATGTCACCGACTCCCGCCTCGATCCCGTTGCGGTACGGAAGTGCGTGCTTGCCGGTTTTTCCGATCAACTCGGCAAGCGACTCGATTCCGGCACTCTGCGCGTCGAGCTCGTCCACGGACGCCGCGGTGTGTTGGCCCGTGAGAGCGGCATTCAACAAGCGCGCTTACTCGTGGCGGCGGAAATTAGCGAAATCGGTCGCGGCGACGGCGAGGTGAATACCTTGCTCACGCTCGCGACGTCCATCGAGGAGCCATGGCTGAAGGAACTTTTCCCTGACGATTACGGCGAAGCGCGTGGCATTCTCTACGACGAGCAGGCGAAGCGCGTGATCTCGCGAAAAGAGAAACGTTTCCGCGATCTCGTACTTGAAGCCAAGGGCAACTCTGACGATGTGCCAATGAACGAGGCGGCCGCTCTACTAACCAAAGAAGTTCTGGCCGGACGCATTACAATCGACGCTTGGGACGAGACAGTGGAGCAATGGATCGTGCGCGTGAATCGCTTAGCTGAATGGTTTCCCGAGCTCGAGGTCAACGTTCTGACCGACGCCGATCGTGGTACGCTTATTGAGCAAGTTTGTTTTGGAGAAACGAGTGCACGTGGCGTGAAAGAAAAAGCCGTGATGTCGGTGTTGCGCGATTGGCTCACGGCTGAGCAACTCGCCGTGCTCGATGATTATTTGCCGGAAAAACTCACGATGGGTAACGGTCGAAAAGCTAAGCTTACTTATAATAAAGAAGGGCCTCCAATAATGAGCGCACGCATTCAGGAGCTGTTTGGCGTCGAGGGAAAATTTACCATCGGACACGGCCGCGTGCCGGTGAAGTTTGAAGTGCTTGCACCCAACCATCGCGCGATTCAAGTAACCGACGACCTCACGAGTTTCTGGCGCGACATGTACCCGAAGATAAAAGCCGAACTCTCGCGCCGCTACCCGCGGCACGAGTGGCGCTGAGACAAGCGGTTACTTCACGGCACTGCCGTTCACGAAGACAATATACATGGCGGCTTCTTTGATGCGCGTGTCATCGGTGTTGGCACCCAGGGTAAGGCTGGCGTCCTTTTTAGTCCCATGGGAGAAAAGACTCAGCGTTTGGCCCATGACGACGATTTTGGCCCCTGTAGACTTGAACTGCTTTGTCAGCCAAGCCGGACGTGGGAGGCGGTCGTCATGTGCGATGGTCACGGTGCTGGCGGCGCTCACGGCAATTTCCATCAAATCGACGGCGCTGTAGGTTGAGTCGCGATCATCGGCTTGCACCCAGTCTGCGCCTACGAGCTCGGACGGTAGCGCGGGGAACGGGGTCTCGGCGTTGACGTAGGCATTTTTGCCCGGAAGCGCGTTGACCTCTACGTGCACAATCGCGGCGTTGGGCGCAGTGTAGTTTAGGGTCTTGATAAATTTACCGAGCATAATTGGACCGCTCGTTTTTGGCGTGGGTGCGACGGTTGGCGTGATCGAGCGGGTGGGGGCTATGGTGGGGAGATTCCCGCGAGGAGCAA
>RGAX01000083.1 GCA_009919985.1 Opitutaceae bacterium | reverse complement strand
GCCTCCGCTGCGCCGGCCGCAGTGGCTCCGCTTCCCGGTCGCCCCGCGTTGCCCGGCCTCCCGCACTTCGCCGCCAAGGCCAAGCGCATCATTTATCTGTTTCAATCCGGCGGCCCCTCACAGCTCGATCTGTACGATTACAAACCGCTGCTCAACCAGCGGCACGGCGAACAACTCCCCGACAGCGTGCGCGGCAGCCAACGCCTCACCGGCATGTCGAGCAACCAAAGCTCGATCCCAATCGCCGGCTCGCCGTTTAAGTTTTCTCGTTACGGACAAAGCGGCGCGTGGATCAGCGACTTACTCCCGTATACCGCGAAGATTGCAGATGATCTCTGCGTGGTGCGCTCGATGCACACTGATTCGATCAACCACGGCCCGGGGGTGACGTTCATGCAAACCGGCTCGCAGATTCCCGGTCGCCCGAGCTTCGGTTCGTGGCTCGACTACGGCCTCGGCAGCACGAGCGACAATCTGCCGTCCTTCGTCGTTCTCCTCACCAAAGACAAACGCGGCCAACCGCTCATGTCGCACCTCTGGGGCTCGGGTTTTCTCCCCGCCAAGCATCAAGGCGTGCGCTTCCGCTCGGGCGCCGATCCCGTCCTTTATCTCGGGAACCCCGCCGGCGTCTCGCCTGAAAATCGCCGTCTGGCGCTAGACCGGCTCCGCGAGTTACACGAACACCAATTCGCAGGTACACCCGACGCCGAAATCTCCACGCGTATTTCCAACTACGAGATGGCGTTCAACCTACAGACGAGCGTGCCCGAAGTCACCGACCTCAAAGACGAACCCGCGCACGTGGTCGACTCCTACGGTACCGATGCACGCAAGCCCGGTTCGTTCGCCGCCAATTGCCTCCTCGCCCGCCGTCTCGCCGAGCGCGGCGTGAAGTTCATACAGCTCTATCACCAAGATTGGGACCACCATGGCGCACTGCCTGGCAGCATCAAAAAAGAGTGCCTGCAAACCGACCAAGCCGCCGCCGCACTCGTAACCGATCTTAAGAATCGCGGGATGCTCGACGACACGCTCGTCGTCTGGGGCGGCGAGTTTGGCCGGACCAACTACTGCCAAGGCATCATGACGGCGAACAATTTTGGCCGCGACCATCACCCGCGCTGCTTCTCTCTTTGGATGGCGGGCGGTGGCGTGAAACCGGGCCTTTCCTACGGCGAGACCGACGAATACGGCTACAACGTCGCGAAGGATCCGGTGCACGTCCACGACCTGCACGCGACGATTTTGCACCTTTTCGGCATAGATCACGAGCGCCTTACCTACAAATTCCAAGGCCGCCGCTACCGTCTCACCGATGTCTACGGCCAAGTCATCAAAGGCCTACTCGCCTGAAGAGGCCATGACGGACGCCCTCGCCCTCACTCGCGCCCAGGCCCTGACCGCGGAATTGCGCGCACAACTCTGGACGGTCATTCTCGGCACCGCCGCAGCGGACGGCACGCCTGATGCCTCCGTCGCCGCCGCGCTTCTCGATAGCGACGGAGCGTTCGTGATCTACGTCAGCGAACTCGCCGCGCATACGCGCCACCTCCGCGTCAACCCGCGCGCCAGTGTGCTTCTCACCGCAGCCGAAACTTCGGCCGGCAACGCCTTCGCCCGCCCGCGTCTGACCTTCGCTTGTGCCGCCGAACCGGTCGCGCGCGACGGAGAAAAGCACAGCACGTATGTCGCTGCGTTTCGCGAGAAATTCGGCGCGACCATCGACGTGTTGGCGACGTTGCCCGACTTCCAATTCTTCCGCCTGCGTCCGCAAAGCGGACGCGTCGTCGCTGGTTTTGGCGCAGCCTACAACGTCGATCCCCTCGACTGGAGCCAGCTTAGGCCCGTAGGCCCGCCACCGGCGCGTTGAACCGTCCGGCATTTACGCCGGACGGCTGGATCGAAGCCTGAGGTTACTTGGGATCGAGCCCGAGGAAGTGCAGCGCGAAGGCGAATTTGTCCGCCGCCTCGTCGATGATCTTGGTTGTGGGCTTGCCCGCGCCGTGACCGGCCTTCGTCTCAATGCGCACCAACACAGGGCCGGCATCGGGCGCGACGCCCGCCTGCATTGCCGCAGTGTATTTAAACGAGTGGCCGGGGTGCACGCGGTCGTCATGATCCGCCGTTGTCACCAACACCGCCGGATAACGCCCGCCCTTTTTCACCGTGTGCAACGGCGAATAAGCCGAGAGATAACGAAAGCCATCGGGCGTGTCGCTGGAACCGTAGTCACTCGTCCAAGCGAAACCGACGGTGAATTTGTGAAAGCGCAGCATGTCCATGACGCCGACGGCCGGCCAAGCCACGCGGCACAGATCGGGCCGCTGGTTGATCACCGCCGCGACGAGCAAGCCACCATTACTGCCGCCGCTCAACACGAGGTGCGCAGGCGAGGTATAATTATTCGCCGTGAGCCACTCAGCAGCCGCGATGTAATCGTCAAACACGTTTTGTTTGCGCTCCTTGGTGCCGGCTTGGTGCCAGTCTTTGCCGTACTCGCCGCCGCCGCGCAGGTTGGGCAGCGCGTAAATCCCGCCTTGCTCCAGCCAAGCGAGATTGGCCACGGAGAAGGTCGGCGTGAGCGAAATATTAAAACCGCCATACGCGTAGAGCAGCGCCGGGGCCGTGCCGTCGAGCTTAAGACCTTTCTTGTGGGTAATAAACATCGGGATCTGCGTACCATCTTTTGAGGCGTAGAAGATTTGTTTCGTCTCGTAGTTCGCGGGATTGAAGGCGACCTGCGGCGCTTGAAACACGCCACCTTGGGTGGTCTTGAGGTCATAGCGATAATTGGTGGTCGGTGTCGTGAAGGAAGAGAAACTATAAAATAACTCCGTCTCCTCGTCGCGCCCGCTCACGCCCGCGACCGTACCAATGCCGGGCAAATCGATCCCGCCCAGCGTACGTCCATCGCGAGCATAGACGAGCAATCGACTGCTCGCATCACGCATGACACGAACGACAAATTTACCACCGATCAAATCGACGGACTCGATCACGTCTTTACTTTCGGCAATCAGCGTCTGCCAATTCGACCGCGCCGGCGCTTTCGTATCAATTTTGATCAACCGATTACGCGGGGCATCGAGGTTGGTCAGCACAAAGAGATGCGCGCCGTCGCTGCCGATGACGTCGAACTTCGCTTCAAATTTATCCGCTAGCGCAAGCACCGGCGCGTCGAGCTTAGGTGTAAGCGGGTCGCCGAGATCGATCACGCGCAGTAGATTTTCTGAGGAAGAACCACGCCGAATCGAAATCTCGAGCCAACGTCCGTCCTCGGTCGTACCGCCGCCGACAAACCACTGGGGCTGATCCGGCACGGCGTGGATGAGCACGTCGCGCTCCTGCGGCGTGCCGAGACGGTGGTAATAAAGCTGTTGGTGTTCGAGCTTGCTGAAGGTCTTGCCTGTGCCTTCGACGATCTGCGGCGCGGGGTAGCGCGAGTAGAAAAAGCCCGTGTGGTCGTTGGTCCAGGAAATGCCGGAAAACTTCACCCATTTGATGACATCGCCGGTGTCTTTCCCGGTCTCGACCGAGCGCACGCGAAACTCATTCCAATCCGAGCCCGCCGCGGCGGTGCCGTAAGCAACCCATTTGCCGTCCCGCGAAACCGCAGTGGCCGTGAGGGCGACTGTGCCATCGGAGGCGAGCGTATTAGGATCTATCAGCACGCGTGGCTCGGTCGCCGTCGCATCTTGCACATAAAACACGGCCTGATTCTGCAAGCCGCTGTTGCGCGAATAAAAAACGCGCCCGCCTTCTTTATTGGGCAAACCGATGCGCGGGTAATTCCAGAGCTCGGTGAGGCGGGCCTTAAACTTGGCACGCCAAGGCAACGTCGTGAGTAGGCTGTCCGTAATTTTATTTTGCGCCGCGACCCAAGACTGCGTCGACGGCGAATCGAGTTCTTCCAACCACCGATAAGGATCTGCGACGGACGTACCGTGATAGTTATCCACCACGGAACCACGTTCCGCAGCAGGATAGTTCCAATTCGCGGGAGCGGCGGAGACAACAGAGGTCATGAGGGCAAGAGTGAGGAGCGAGGGGATACGCATGCACTCACCGAGCCAAGAAACGCGCGCCAAGGCAAGGCTGCGCGCTCAACGCTAAGCTGACTTTCCCGCCCCGTGCTTTGCCCGATACGCAAACGGACTCAGCCCCGTCTCACGGCGAAACGCGACGCTCAGATAACTCGCGTTGTCGAAACCGGACTGCTCGGCGACCTCACTGATGGCGACCTTACTCTCTGCGAGCAGATGCTTCGCCCGTGCGATGCGCTGTTGCACGATTTGGCGGTGTGGAGAGTGCCCTAGCAAAGCCTTGAATTTTTCTTCCAGACGTGTCCGCGACATCGGTACGGCCCGCAACACATCGCCCACGTCCACCCCTGCGCACGCGTGTTGGCGGATAAATTTCAACGCCGCCGCCACCTTCGAATCCGCCACTGCCACAACATCCGTCGATTGCCGCTCTACCACGCGCACGGGCTGTACCTGATGAGTCGGCGCCACTGACTTTTTTTCTCCACGCATCAACTGCTCTAGCAACGCAGCCGCTTCGTAACCAGAACGCCGCGCATTGGGTTGAACGCTACTGAGTGGTGGATTCGCTAGCTCGCACACGAGTTCATCGTTATCCACGCCGAGCACCGCGACTTGTTCGGGCACATTTAAACCGAGCAATTGACAGGCTTCGAGCACTTGCAACGCGCGACCATCGTAACACGCAAACACCGCCACCGGCTTTGGAAGTGCTTTTAACCAGCGTGCAATGGCGCGAATCTCCGCGTCAGACCCTGGTCGACCACCTGCCGCTTGCTCCACGAAATCGACACAGCGCCGGCCTTTCGCGGCGAGTCCGCGCTTAAACTCCGCCCCGCGCTGACGCGACCAGAGAAACCGCCGGTCCCCGCAATAAGCCAGCTCCGCAAAACCTTTCCCCTCCAAGTGCTCGGCCGCGAGTCGCGCCACCGCCGCGTTGTCGATACTCACGCGCGAAAACTCCGAGCTGAATCGCTCCGCACTTACATCGACCACGGGCAGTCGCGTGCGACGCAACGCCGCCGCGATCTGGGGCGAATCCACGCGCGCGATGATGCCGTCGCCTTGCCAATCTTTGAGCCAAGTCGGCAGGGGCGCACCGCGTCCCTGTTCTGTAAAACGTATCGCCCAGCGTTCGCCTTCGCGCATCCAGTCCCGCACCCCATACAACAGATCGCGGCCGTACCGGTTCGAGGTCTCGATCAACAGAGCGACTTTTTTAGGCGGATTCATGCGATAAGCTGAGTCTTGCCGACTCAAAGTTCATCTTAGCCAGAAGCCTACTGCGTTAAAAATCAAAATTTATATATGGATTCTTACACACCTGACGCCTCGCTCCTGACCGGGGATTAAATCACATTCAATTTCGTCACCTTTAATTTATGAAAAAATCCACTTCGCACTTTCCCGCTATCAAGCCCATCGCCTACGAAGGCCCCGGCAGCGCCAACGCCCTCGCCTTCCGCCACTACAACCCCGCCGAGATCGTTGACGGCAAGACCATGGCGCAGCACCTGCGCTTCTCTGTCGCCTACTGGCATGCGTTCCGCGGCACCGGCTCCGATCCTTTCGGCCCCGGCACCATTGTGCGTCCCTGGGAAAAGGGCAAAGATCCTGTCTCTGTGGCCAAGATCCGCATGGATGCGGCCTTTGAATTTTTCCAAAAAATCCGCGCACCGTTTTATTGTTTCCACGACCGCGACATCGCCCCGGAGGGAGCCACGCTCGCTCAGTCCAACAAGAACCTCGACGCCATCGTCGCCCACGCAAAGTCCCTCCAAAAAGCCACCGGCGTGAAACTCCTCTGGGGCACGGCGAATCTCTTTTCCAACCCTCGCTACATGTGCGGCGCCTCGACCAACCCCGACGCCCACGTATTCGCCTACGCCGCTGCCCAGGTTAAAAAAGCCATCGACGCCACCCAGGAACTCGGCGGCGAAAACTACGTTTTCTGGGGCGGTCGCGAAGGCTACGAAACCCTGCTTAACACCAACCTTAAACGCGAACAGGACCACCTCGCCGCGTTTCTCCACATGGCCGTCGATTACGCGAAGAGCATCGGTTTTAAGGGCCAATTCCTTATCGAGCCCAAGCCGAAGGAGCCCACCAAACACCAATACGATTTCGACGTAGCCAGCGGCATCGCCTTCCTTCGCACCTACGGCCTCGAAAAATATTTTAAATTTAACATCGAGACCAACCACGCCACGCTCGCCGGCCACACCTTTCAACACGAAATTGAAGTCGCCGCATCGCAAAAAATGCTCGGTTCGATCGACGCCAATGCCGGCGATGAGCTCCTTGGCTGGGATACCGATCAGTTCAACACCAACGTCAAAGAGCTCACGCTCGCGATGACGAGTATTCTCAAAGCCGGCGGCTTAGGCTCCGGCGGTTTCAACTTCGATGCGAAGCTCCGCCGTCCGTCCATCGACGCCGAGGATCTTTTCCATGCGCACATTGGCGGCATGGATGCCTACGCCCTCGCCTTCAAACTCGCCCGCCGCATCCTCGCCGACGGCAAGTTTGATCAATTCGTAGCCCAACGCTACGCAAGTTTCGATACCGGTTTTGGCAAGGAGATCGAAAACGGAAAAGCCAACTTCAAGTCCCTCGAGAAACTAGTCCTCGGCCGTCTCGGCGAACCCACGCCACGTTCAGGCAAACAGGAATACCTCGAGAACCTGCTCAACACCTACCTCCACGGCTAAATCGCCAATGGGCTAGGATTCGTGTTTATCAGGCCGCTCGCCAGAGCGGCCTTTTTATTTTTTACTCTTCGCACCCATGAAGTTTCTTCGTTCTGCCCCGCTCCTCGCCCTCTTCGCCTTCGCTTTGTTAGTTGCCGGCTGCGCTACGGGCATGAGCACGCGCAAAGCGACCGATCTTACCCGCTTCAAAAAAATCTACGTCGAAAGCCGACTTGCCGATAATCATCGGATCGACGCTCAGATCGCAGCCGCTCTCAAAACTCTCGGCCGCGAAGCCACCTTTGGCGTCGCGACCATGCGGCCCGATGGCGTCGATGCGATTGTCAGTTACACGGATCGCTGGGAGTGGGATTTCAAAAACTACATGATCGAAATCAAAATCGATCTTCGCGACGCCCGCACCGACAAACCCCTAGCCACCGGCAGCTATTATCAAGCGTCGCTCAAGACCAAGCCTTCAGAAGAGGTGATTCGCCTCATCCTGAAACCTCTGTTCGGTGCCTGAGCCCAGATCGGGAGCTCCTCTTAGTTTAATTTAATCGGCTGCGGCGTGGACTCGCCGGGGGCGAGTCCGAGCGACCACAAAATTCCACCAAGCACGTGTTGCTGGAACGCGTTCGCCACGGAGGCCTCGTTCGAGCGCTTTCCTTTTTCTAGCGCCGAAGGATCCCAGACGTCGTCGCGGTGCCCGAGCGAGGTGTAAAAAACGTGACCGGTGCCAAATTTTTTGGCCCACGCAACCGGATAATCGCCTGGCGTGTGGTCGTTAGGATGTTGGTTCATACCGAGGAGCCCACGCACTTGAATGCGCTCGAAATTTTTAAACTGATAAATCTCATCAAAAACCGTCCAACTCGCCGGCAGATGCTTCACCGAGGAGTGAGCTGGATCTTGATTGAGAATAGAGACGCTAACTTGCGCGCCGTGGGTTTTAAACTCGCCGCCGATCATCGCAATAAACGCTGGGAATCCGTGAAACGTATCAGTCGCAGCGTGGATACCCACGAACCCATGCCCCGCCGCGATCCAATCGAGAAAGCCCTGTTTATCGGGCAAAGGCAGATCGCCCGTCGTGCTCGCGAAAATCACCCCGTCGTAATTCTTGAGATTTGCCACTGCGAGGGGCCTCAGCGCTTCCGCGACCGCGGGCATCCAGGCGGCCCGCGCGAGTTGGTAAGCCTTGTCGGCCTCTTGCCACTTAGCCATCGCCGCGAGGAATTCAGGCGTCTTATCGCCATCTTTGCCTACGCGCGGTTTCGGCGGGGATTTAGGCTCGCCCGTCGGTTGACGCACGAATTCCACCGTGAAGGCACCGCCACTTTGCGCCGCGAGTTGCGTGAGGACGCTTTCAGAAAGAGGAATCACACTGTGGCGGAAACCCGTGGTCACGGTGACCACGAGCAGTTTCTTCGGCGCCGCCTCGAGCGAGCCGGCCAGCAACGCTACCAATACGAACCATAAACCACGGGGAGTTTTCATAAAAAATAAGGGGTATTCAAAAAAGCAGAACGATTCAGCCCACCCGCACGATGAGAGTCGAGCGGTAAGCCCGCGACCAAGGCCGAGATTCTGCGTTGCAACCAAAGGCCGTGGTACTCGTCTTCCCGTCATCGTGCGCTCGAAAATCCATTTCCCTGTTTTTTATTTCCTGCTGCTGCTGCTGCTCGTCCGCGTGTGGCTCCCCGCGGCGGTGATCGGCACCAACCCTGAATCGCTCCCGCTCACCGCTCAGCGCATCGCTACGTTGCCGGCCGGTGAACAGTCCGCCTGGCGCGCTTATTTTGCCCGCTCGGAGACCCTGCGCGTCGCCGACGAAAAATTTTACACCGACGAACGCAAAGCCCAATCGCTCACCGAGCCCCTCGTGCCGACTCGCGGTCGCAGTTTGCCCCTAAAAAATCCTGATACTTGGTACGCCTCCGCTGAAGCCCGTCGCTACGCCGACATCACCGTTTCCTTTCAAACCCCCGCCGGCGGCTGGAACAAAAACACGAGCTTTACCGATCATCTCCGCCGCCCCGGCGAACGCTCAGGCTATGAACACGGCTACGTCGGCACCATCGACAACGATGCTACGATCACGCCGTTAGCATTCTTAGCCAAAGTTATAGCCGCTACCGCCCCCTCCGCGAGTGCGCCTTATCTCTCTGCGTTTGCTCGCGGCCTTGATTATCTACTCCACTCCCAGTTTCCCAACGGCGGCTGGCCCCAAGTGTATCCGCTTGAAGGCAGTTACCACGACGCCATCACCTACAACGACGGCGCTCTGGTGAACGTCCTTTCACTCATGCGCGAGATCGCCTCTGGCCAAAATGAATTTGCCTTCGTTTCAGCCGCTGATCGGGCACGGGCAGCAGCCGCCGTCACCCGCGGACTAAATTGCATCTTGGCGACGCAGATCCTCGTCCAAGGCCGCCGCACCGTCTGGTGTCAGCAACATGATCCCCTGACGCTCGCGCCCACTTCGGCGCGCAACTACGAGATGCCATCACAATCGAGCGGAGAGAGCGCCGGGATCATGTTATTTTTGATGGAAATACCAAGCCCATCACCCGCGGTCGTAACAGCCGTCCATGCTGCCTCGGTGTGGTTTCAAAAAAACGCGTTAAAAGACGTGATCTTCAAACCAGCATCCGACGACAGCGGCCGACGGCTCCTCGCTTCACCCGGGGCGACGCCATTGTGGCCGCGGTACTCGGAGATAGGCAGCGATAGACCCATTTTTGGGGACCGTGATAAAACGATCCACGATGATGTGAATGAAATCTCCAAAGAGCGCCGCAACGGCTACGCTTGGTTTGGCGACGGCCCGAAGCGCGCCCTCGATCATTACCGCAAGTGGGCCCAAGCACATCCGCTGGCGCGTTAATACCTGAAATTTTCGCTCGAATTACACTAGGGCAGAAAAAGCCATTGACAGTGCCGACTGGGCGAGCGTTTCTCTACCTCCCGTTGTTGCAGGGTGGAGCAGCCTGGTAGCTCGTCAGGCTCATAACCTGAAGGTCGCTGGTTCAAATCCAGCCCCTGCACCCAATTTAAACCCCCGTAAATCAGCATTTACGGGGGTTTTTCTTTGGAGCTGGTAGACGAGTCGAATTACTCAGTGTCCAAAAAGTGTCCATTTTGACCCACTAAAAAACGCCGGGGGGCAATGATGTCATACTTGACATATGTCGGAATTGACATATCGCTTTTTCATGGCCGAGAAGCCCCTCATCTGGATCGCCGGGGAAATCAAGACCCCGCCCTTTTCAGCGGAAGCGCGCTTAGAGGCCGGCGTGCTGCTCCGGCGATTGCAGCAGGGCGAGAATATCGGCCTGCCGCATTCCCGTCCGATGCCCAACATCGGGGCCCGCTGCCACGAGCTACGCATCCGCGATGAAAACCGGACCTGGCGCATTTTCTACCATATAGACCATGACGCCATTGTCCTCCTCGAGGTCTTCGCCAAAACCACCCAAACCACGCCCGACAGTGTACTCAAGGCCTGTCGGAAACGCCTCAAATTTTACCAATCCATCCCATGAAACCCGACAAACAAAAACGCCTCGAAGCTGCCGGCTTTAAAATCGGCACCACCGACGATTTTCTCAAGCTCACCCCGGCTGAGAGTGAGCTGGTCACGCTCCGGCTGTCTCTCGCCCACGATGTGCGCCGCCGCCGCATTGCGCTCCATTTTACCCAAGCAGACCTAGCTCGCCGCCTGGGTTCGAGCCAGTCCCGCATTGCCAAGCTGGAAGCGGCGGAACCTGATGTCTCCCTTGATTTCCTCTTCCGGGCCATGTTCGCCACGGGAGCGAAAAGACGTGAGGTGGGTCGGTTAATTGCTGCCGTATAAGGTAAAGTGCGCCAAGTTTGCTTGGGTTGCTAACCGCTACCAATAATATTATTTGGGTCTTTCCTAGCTGAGCAGAGCAAAATCTGTTTAAGTCTATGAAGGGCAATGAAAAATAAGTATCAATTCAAGTCACGCATTTCCGAGAGGTTATT
>RGAX01000082.1 GCA_009919985.1 Opitutaceae bacterium | reverse complement strand
GCCCGCGGCCAGACCGGACATGCCAGCACCGATAATCGCGACGTCATAGTGGCTGCGGGTGTTCATGCTTGGAGTGTGGGCAGAGAAAAGGCCGGGAAGGAAATTCCCGGCCTGAGATTGAAGGAGATCGGCGATCAGCCCTTGGCGGCGAGCGCGATGAACTTAGGGGTCAAGTACTCCGCGCAGCTGTCGAGTGAAGCGAGGTGTTGGTAATCGGCCTCGGGTACTTCGATGCTGTGGCGCTTGCGTAACTCCATGACGATATCTAGGAAATCCATGCTATCGAGTTGAAGTTGATCGCGGAGGCGTACTTCAGGTTTCACATTAGAAAGGTCTTCGTCGGGCGCGATATCGGCGATGATGTCGAGTACGACTTGCTTGCATTCGTCTTTGGTCATGGTGCGGTAGAGTTCGGGATTAGGTGGTAAAGCGTTTAACAATCAACGCGGAATTTATGCCCAGCATCCCGAAGGAATTATTAAGAATAGTGTCCACTTTCGCAACCGTGCGCGGCTGATTGAGCACAAGACCGGGTAACGCGCACGCTGGATCGAGGTCATCGACATTGATCGAGGGGTGAACAGTGAGGTCGTTGAACGATGGAAGGTTGCCCGCCAGCTCCAGTGCCCCGGCCGCACCCATACAATGCCCAATATAGCCCTTGGTGTTGTTAATGTAGGTGTCAGGGCAGCCTTCGCCAAATACCGCACGGATCGCTTCGCATTCCTGGATGTCGCCCAAAGGCGTGGCCGTCGCGTGGGTATTCACGATGTGAATATCGCTCGACTTGAGCCCCGCACGTGCAATGGCGGCGCGAATACACTCAGCCTGGCGCGTGGGATTGGGCAATACGTAGTCCGAGGCGTCTGAGTTGACGTGGTAACCGGCAATCTCTGCGTAGATTTTAGCTCCGCGCGCCTGGGCGTCTTCGAGGCGTTCGAGCGTGTACAAACAACCACCCTCGGAAATCACGATGCCGTTGCGCGCTTTGTCGAAGGGGCGCGAGGCTTTGTGCGGGTTCGCATGTTGAGCGAGGGCGTTTTGAGATTTGAAACCCGCGAAAATACCAAAAGTATGAATACTTTCGCTGATGCCGCCACAGATCGCGAAATCCACTTCACCGAGTCGCAACATCTGCGCGGCATGGATCAGGCCCATGTTGCCCGCCGCACAGGCGGCGCCAATGGTGTAAGCAGGACCGGTGATGCCAAGGTTGAGCGAGGTTTCGCCGGCGGGATTATTGGCGACTGTGCGGGGATTGTGATAGTGCGACCAGAACTTCGTGTCGTAGTTAAATTTCGAAATGTTGTAGATTTCGTTCTCGGTCTCGACGTTGCCGTGCTCAGTACAACCGATGTAAATACCGACGCGATCTTTGGGCAGCGTTTCGAAGTTAACTCCACTGTCGGCCAACGCCTCCCGCGCACAATAAATAGAGATGGATCCTGCCCGAGTCCCTACGCGAAGCTCTTTCTTCTTCTGGTACTTCAGCGGATCGTAATGACAGACGCCCGCGAGCTGGGTACCCATGTAGCGGATCTCCATGCGCTCGATGCCGGCGATGCCGTGCAAGAGATTTTGCCGGAATTCAGTGAGAGAATTGCCGTTGGGGGCGGTGAGACCGACTCCGGTGATGACGATACGCGCGGGCTTCATGCAGGTGTAAGAGGAAATCGCTAGCCATCCCGCCTACGAAAGCAATAAAACCCTCCATTCTTATGAACGTTCTCGTCGTTGGAGGCGCCGGATACATCGGCAGTCACTGTGTTCGCCAGTTGCTCATCGCTGGGCATCGGCCCGTCGTACTAGACAATCTTGTTTTCGGTCATCGCGGAGCCGTTGCTCCTGAACTACCGTTCTACGCGGCAGATTTGGGCGATGAAAAGACCGTCGGCGATATTCTAGTGCGAGAAAAAATCGAGGCTGTCATGCATTTCGCGGCGTTCGCCTATGTAGGTGAATCCGTCACTGATCCGCTCAAGTATTATTTTAATAACGTCGTCGCCACACTCGGCTTGCTGCGTGCGATGCATGTCCACGGCGTGAAGAAGTTCGTTTTCTCTTCCACCTGCGCCACTTATGGCGTCCCCGCCGGCATGCCGATCGTCGAGACGATGCCGCAGGCGCCGATCAATCCCTACGGTCAAACCAAGCTCGACATCGAGAACGCCCTCAAAGCCCTCGCGCTCGCCCACGGCCTCAGCTTTGCCGCCTTCCGCTATTTCAATGCCGCCGGTGCCGCCGAAGACGCTGCCATAGGCGAAGATCACATCCCTGAATCGCACCTTATACCCCTCGCGATCCAAGCCGCCACCGGCCAACGAGCCGCGCTGCAAGTTTTCGGAAACGATTATCCCACGCCCGACGGCACGTGTCTGCGTGACTACGTCCACGTCGACGATCTGAGCCGCGCCCATATCGCGGTTTTCAAGAAACTCGAGAAACCGGGCGCCGCGCTATTTTATAATCTCGGCACGGGTAAACCTACTTCTGTGCTCCAGGTCATCCGTGCCGTGGAGAACGTGACCGGCCTTAAAGTCCCCCACGCGTTCGCCCCTCGCCGCGCCGGTGACCCGCCCGCGCTTTACGCGAATTCCTCGAAAGCAATCGAGGAACTCGGCTGGCAGATCAAATTTAACGAGATCGAATCCATCGTCGCGACCGCTTGGCGCTGGCACCAGAAATCACCACGCGGCTTCGCCGATCGCTGAGGCTCAGAGCCGGGGCGCAGTTGGTTTCAACGGTGGCGCCCACGCGTTGACGCCAACTGTGTTGAGCCGGCGTTTAAAGACCTTATCGCCACTCGTCACATAGAGCGTATCGAATTTGGCCCCACCGAAAACGAGGTTAGAGCATCGCCCATTCGGCATCGGCAGGATGCATTGCACTCGGCCGGCCTGATCGCAGATTTGAATTCCTAGCCGCGTCGCCACATACAGTCGCCCGTCGCGATCCACTTTAAGGCCGTCGGCAAAACTCTGGTCCTCGCCGTCGGGCTCGTGGAGCCAGTAATAGCGTTGTTTGTGGGCGAGTGTACCATCGGGCTGGATTAGATAACTGTAAACCCAGTGCGAGCGGTAGTCGGAAACATACAGTAACGTCTGATCCGGTGAGAGCGCGATGCCATTTGAGAAACGTAAACCTGAGTCCACTTCAAGTGGTTCGCGACTGCCCGGGCGCAACAGCCAGACGCGGCTTGGCTCGTTGGATGAGGCGACCGGGGAATTCGTGAAGTAAACGTTTCCGTTGTGGGCAACTACAAGATCGTTGCCTCGATTTCCCACGGTCAAAACCGTTGAATGACCATCAGTCTGGCGCGCGAGTACATTAGGAATCGTGCCAGAGACGGAAAATAGTCGCCCATCCGGCCCAAAGGCTTGGCCCGAGGCTTTCTCGCAATTGCCATTCACCTCCGCCAACGCGCCATCGAGGCCGATCCGGTGCGTCACGTTACGGCCCGTGTCGTTGAAGAAAACTTCCCCGCGCGCGTTGACGGCGGGCGCATCGGTATTTTGAAAACCCTCGCCGACGAGTTGCCAGCCTTCGCCCGCGATCAAGAGCGTTGCGAGCGTGGTGTTTTTCGTTGGCGCGACGTTGCGCACAAGCTCAGGCCAACCTTGCCAGAGCCAGCGTATCGCATCGGGGAAAAGCATCGTGCCATGTTTACCGCTGTGTGCGCCTTCGCCCCAGACGTGGCGCACATCGTAGCCTGAAAAAACCAACGATCTCTCCATCGACTGATTCGCCATCCACCAATCACCCGCGTAGATATTATTGTCGTTGGTTCCATCCTGCAGAAATACGCGCAGCGCCTTAGGCTCGTATTTACGGATGAGCGTCGAATAGCGATCTCCACCGCGCAGCCCGACGTAGGTACCAATCGTACTGAACACGCGTGAAAACGCATCCGGCCTCTCCCAAGCCGCCGTGAACGCAGCTATGGCTCCGCTGCTCGATCCACCAATGGCGCGATCGTTACCAGCACGAGAAAGCCGGATCGCACGACCATCGGCCGTTTTCTGCGCTTCGACGGCCGGCAACACTTCATCAAGAATAAACCGCGCATATGTGTCGCCGAGGCCGTCGTATTCGTAGCTACGATTGAAGCGATCGAGCGCGTGTGCCGCGGCCGTCGTTTTCACGATACCGGGTCGCACAAAAACGCCAATCAATACCGGGATTTCCCCGCGGGCGATGAGGTTGTCGAAGACGGTCGGCGCGTTCCATTGTACGCCGTCTTGGTTCACGTATACACACGCGGGCTTGGTCCCGTCGTACTGGCGCGGCACGTAGATAGTGACTTCCCGCGTGGTTCCGGGGAAAATTTTGGCACTCGCGTGTTCAAACTTGATAAGCTCGCCCTGTGGCACGCCCGGTTGCAGCTTAGAATCGGGACTAGGTAAGTAATCGTCGGCTGCAGAAAGCGAAATCGCGGCGACGACAAAAAGAGTAAAAATAAACGTGAAACGCACAGGGGTTTTCATTTGGGGCAAATCGAGAATAGGGAGCGAAACTAGGACACAAAAAACGCCGGAGGTTTACCGGCGTTGAGGTGGTGGAAATTTACTTCTGCGCCGACTTAGCCGCCGGTGCTCCTTTTGGCGGCGGCGGTGCCTCGTAAGCCGGCAACACGTTCGCTTGCGGAGCGACTTTAGCCAAATTTGGCGTTAAGTCGGCATCGACCCGGCGGAGCGACCAGTTTAACGCTCCGGCCAACAACGAGCGCACGGCCGGATGATTCCAAATGTCGTCACGATGGCCGAGGCTTGTGTAGAACACGCGGCCTTTACCGTGCAGGCGCACCCACGTCGAGGGATACGGCGGGCGTTGATACTCGGCGCCCTTCATGCCGGCGGTGTCTTGAACCAAGAGCACGTGTAGATCGGGCGCAAAATTCTTCAACGAATACCATTCTTCGATCGGCGCGAAATCAGCAGGCATAGCAGCCATTCCTGGGAATTTTGCATCAGCCGTAATAAGGCGTGAGGTCTGTTGCGCGCCGTGGCGGATGAATTCGCCACCGATCATTTTGACGTAGTCGTCGGCCTTGTCGCCGTCGTCGAGAAAACGCTCCGGCACGTGAGCGTTGCGGCCGTAAGAGTGAAATGAATCTGTGGCACTATGGATACCGAGGAAGCCTTTGCCGTTAGCGACCGCTTGGATAAGCGCGGCCGGCGGGCGTCATCGGCGGGTTGCTGTCACCGCGCGGGTCGCTCTTCACCTTCGTTAGATCACCCGTGGTGTAGAAAAAGTACGCATCGAATTGCGCGAGGTATTCCGGCGTGAACAAGCTGCCGTCTTTTGAAAAGGTGAACTCGATGTTATTGTCCGCGCCGAGGGCTTTGAGTACAGGAAAGGCGTAGCCGAACTTGGGCTCACCGTAAGTTTTAATCGCATCGTGCTCGAAGCCCGACGACTTGCTGAAGAAGAGAATTTTCTTTTTAGGCGCTGGCGTTTCAGCGGCAAAACTCGAGGCGGCAGAAACAAGAACAAGACACGCCAATACACGACCAATTAAGCGTAGGGATGATTTCATGGGGTTAATGATAAAAATGGGACGAGCTGAACTTAAGGTAGGTTAGGGCTTTTTCTTGGCGGTAGTCGCGCGCTTTCGCGGGGCTGTCGTTTCGGCTACGACCGTAGGCGCGGGTGCCATACCTAGTAAACGTGTGGCTTGAGCGACATCTCCAGCGCAAGCCTGCAGTGCGCGCCTGCGCAAGGCCGTCTCGACTTGCACTAGCATCGATTCGCCGCCTCGGGATAATTCCGCGAAGATAAAATCATAGGCGCCTTCCAGCGTGCGCACGTTATCTTGATGGGGCCCAGATTCGGTCGACGCTCTAGCAATCACGTCGGAAACCGGCGAGGCTTCAGTTGGAGAAACACCCCTCTCGCCCACGGCTTCGAGGATTTCGCTCGGCAGGTTTTTAACCAGAATCGCATCACCTTGTGCGATGACGGCGCTGCGGTAGATCACGTTTTCCAACTCACGTACATTGCCCGGCCAGCGATAGCGCACGAGGATGGCCATGGCTTCGGGCGATACTTTGCTCACGCGGGCTTTACGTTGTTTACCGAGGTTCTGGAGACAAAAATCCACGATTTGTGGCACGTCATCGCCGCGCTCACGCAGCGCAGGCATGCGGATGCGCACGACGTTGAGGCGGTAGTAAAGATCTTCGCGGAAGGTTTTCGCCTTCACCATTTCTTCGAGGTCTTTGTTGGTCGCCGCAAGGATGCGGACGTCCACGCGAATCGTCTCAGTGCCGCCGACGCGCTGGATATCGCCTTGCTGGAGCACGCGCAGGATTTTTGTCTGCGTGGCGAGCGCCATATCGCCGATCTCATCGAGAAAAATTGTGCCACCGTCGCAGAGTTCAAATTTCCCAAGGCGTTGTCCTGTCGCGCCGGTGAAGGAGCCCTTCTCGTGACCGAAGAGTTCGCTTTCGATTAAATTGTCTGGAATTGCAGCACAGTTGACGGCGATGAAGGGTTTGCCGGCGCGATGGCTGTGTTTCCAGATTGAGCGGGCGACGAGTTCTTTGCCCGTGCCGCTCTCGCCGGTAATCATGACGTTAACGTCGCTAGCTGTGACTTGCCCGATGACTTTGAACACGTCCTGCATGACCGGCGAAGAACCGACGATGCCTTCGCGATAATCATCGGCGTTGATCGTGGGTTTGTAATCACCGACGGCGCGGAGGTCGGCGTGGGCCTTGAGGGCGTTTTCAGCAAGCGAGAGGACCTTGGCCGGGTCGAACGGCTTCATGACGTAGTCGAACGCGCCGTATTTCATCGCCTCGATCGCCGTCTGCGCCGTCCCAAACGCAGTCATAAGCACGACGAGTTGTTTGGGATTGGCGGAACGGATATGTTGCAACGCTTCGATGCCGCTCATGCCACTCATGCGAACGTCGAGAAACACGAGATCGGGCGCTGGGCCTTTCTTGACCATGGCGATGCCGAGTTCACCACTAGCCGCTTCCGTCACATGGTAACGCCGTGAACCGAGCACGCGCGTGAGCGAGTAACGGATTTCTGCATCGTCATCGATGACGAGGATGGTCGGAGATTTTGCGGCGTGGTCTGACATAGGACGTTGGCGAACCCGAAGGTTTCGGGCGATGGTGCTGGCGATTCCCGCAAGCGGGCTTTGATTACTCCGCATGCTTGGCTGGTCAATAAACTTGTTCCGCATCCGCGGTATAACACTCGCTTTGCACGTCAGTTTTCTGGCGCTGCTCGGCTACGTTGCTTGGGAGGGCTGGATCGAAGCGGGCCTACAAGGCGCCGCTTGGAGTGTGGCCATTCTAGCGACTTTTTTCACCTGTGTGGTACTCCACGAGCTCGGGCATTCTTTCACCGCCTTGCATTTCGGGATCGGCGTGCGGCGGATTTTACTTATGCCGATCGGCGGCATGGCGGAATTTGAATCCATCCCGCGCGAACCCCGACGGGAATTACTCATTACGATCGCCGGCCCGGCCGTAAACTTCGCGATCGCAGGAGCCTTGTGGTTAATTGTCGGCTCGCCTAGCCCTTGGTCGCTCTCGAGCTATGAGGCGGACGCCCTAGGCTTTTCTCATCTGCTCTTACACTGGAATCTCCTCATGGGCTGCTTTAATCTGGTCCCCGTGTTTCCGATGGACGGCGGGCGCATCTTTCGCGCCTTGCTCGCCACGAGATTAACCTACCTGCGCGCTACGTTTTGGGCCGCCACCGTCGGTAAGGTACTCGCCATAGTCGGTGCCTTAGTCGCCGTTTTTTGGTGGGAAACCTACCTCACGGCCGGCCTCTTTCTGTTTATTTTTTATGCTGGCGAGATGGAATACCGCGCCCTGCTCCGCCGAGAGCTTATCGAAGCGCACTGGCGTGAAACCCTGGCGCAGTTCGAGGCGATACCTCCCGCTGAGCCGCCGGTGATTCGACCTGATTAGCTCTGAGTTTTGACGATTTTAATAACTTTCTAAAAAAACTCCTTGCGTTTGCCCCTTATATTTTGATTTTTTTAGACCTCGCGCAAGCGATCGGGCTGTTAGCTCAGTTGGTAGAGCGCCTCAATGGCATTGAGGAGGCCAACGGTTCGAACCCGTTACGGTCCACCATTTTGGGCCGGGAATTCGCAAGAATCCCCGGCCTTTTTTGTGCCCCGATTCTTCGGTTCAACGCAGCCTCCCGGGCGCGTCTCGCTGCGCGGCTTGCGCTTAATCCCCGTCTTCTTCGCGCATCCGGAACTCAAGTTCAACAGTTTCGCCCTTCTTATCCGGGCGCGCGCCGATCGATTTAGTCCGGGCAAAAGCCTCACGCACCGAGCGGTCGAATTCCTCGCTGCCCGAGGATTTGCTGATGCGAACCCGCGAGATCGAGCCGTCCGCCCCCACGTAAAATTCCACACGCGCCATCAGCGCATCGCTCAAGCCCGAGGGTTTCTCGTGGTTTTCCTTCAACCGAACTTTCAACAACGAAAAATACCGCTCCATCAAAGTCCCATCCTCAGCCGTCAACGCCTTGCCACCCGCGCCGCCCTTAGTGTTTTTTGGGCTACCGCCGACCACGCCTTCGCGAATACCTTGACCCACCGGCTCGATCTTGGAGTTACCGCCCTTGGCTTTGGCCACGGCCTTCGCCTTGTTAGCCTTATCAAAGGCTTCTTTAGTCATTTTCGCCTCAGCCTCCCGCTCTTTCTTGATCTCCTGTTTCGCTTTCGCTTCTGCGCGGTTCACTTTTTTGGTGATCTGATTTTTAAAATTAGGCACCGTGGTGTCCGCTGGTTTGGGTGGGGCTTTTTCCGGCTTCGGCTTCTCGACGGGCGTTTTTTCGGGCGCGGCTTTTTCGATGGGCGCAGGAGTGATCGGTGATGGTTCGAGCGCGGCCACCGGTGCAGGTGCGACGGGCTCAGGGGCTAGCTCGATTTGTGGCGTGGGCGTAGTCGGTAAGTCGAGCTTCACGCCCATGGGGGAACCCAGCGCGGGGGCCTCCGTTGCCATATAGTTGTCGCCAGCCCCAGCTACGAGTTCAAAGACCTTTGGCGCATTCTTCACCTGCTGATTGACCGCGTAACTCAGCAGCAGAGCCATAGTCACCAGCGCGCCGTGTAAGGCGAGCGAGAGCATAAATGCGGCGGGTGTGCGTTCAGTATCAGACATGGCGCGGTGCTACAACGAGGCAGTCGGTCAACGTCAGTTGGTCGTCTGCGTATCAAAAGTGATCTTGAAGAGCTTCTGTTTCTTTAGCTCGTCCATCACGGTGATGAACTGTTGCGCGGTAGTCTTCGCGTCCATGCGAATGCGGAAAACGGGCGGCTTCGGCATCGCGGCAAACCGCATGAGCTCGCTCGCCAGTTGTCCCGACGCGATGGACCGGCCCGCGAGCGTACAAGAACCATCAGCTCGAATCGTGATGCTTTCAAATTTATCGTCAGGATCGGGCTTGGTCTGGATGCTCTTTGATTCCACGGGCAGGTTCACGGGCAACGTCTGCTCTTGGTTAATTAAAGGCGTCGCGATCATGAAAATGATCAGGAGCGTAAACCCCAAGTCGATGAGGTTCGTCACGTTCAGCTCCGAGATCGGATGCTGCGCGTGTTTGCGGCGAAAGGTACGGGCCATGGTCGCGGTTTACTTCGATTCCAACTCGATGCGGTCGGCCAGCGAGCTCGCGTAGTTTTCCAATTCGGTCACGAGTTGTTTCGATTTACCGAGGAGAAAATTATAACCGAACACCGAGGGAATCGCCACCACCAGGCCGGCGATCGTCGTAAGCAAGGCCGCCGAGACACCCGGAGCGAGGGTCTTGATGCTCGCCGAATCCTGCACCGCCACCGCGCTGAACGCTTCCATCACGCCCCAAACCGTGCCCAACATCCCCAGAAAGGGCGCGCCCGTAACGATCGTCGCCAAGAAAATCATGCTCGATTCGTAGCGGAGCGTCTGGCGCGAGAGCGCGCGTTGCAGCGCGTTCTCCGCGTGCTCGAGGCGGGCGCGCGAGGTGTCTGCGCCTTTTTCTTTGCCGATCGCCGCTGCGCGCCAATACGCCTCAACTGCATCGGCAAACAAATCCGCGTACGGTATCATCCGCTTCGAGCGAAATGACTCGGGCAGATCCAGCAGGGACTTCTGGTCACGAAGGTGCGATTCAAACGCGTGGTTGTAAGCCGCCAACCGCTTCAACTCGTAGTGCTTTTGAAACATGATTGTCCACGCAATCACGCTGAACACCGCCAGCCCCACCGTGATGATTTGTCCGGCGGGATCGCAGCGGATAAACACTTCGATCATGTTGGTCGACGCGAGGACGGGAGAGAAAAAAGAGGGCAATGACATAGACGTACGTCGAGAGTTGGCGGTTTTGCGGGATGCCTTCAATGGAAATTCCAATCACCGTACGCGAATCTGTTTGCGACCTCGCTTCACAGATTTTTCCCTGCAAGCTTACGTTTCGACCCCACATGGACTTTAAAACCCGCACGCTCCAGGAACTGCGCACTCACCGAGGCGCCCTCGCTCAGAAAAACGCTCTCGTCGGCTTCGATGGTTTCGTCGACACGATCGTGACCGCCGTCGACCAGCGCGCCGGCCAAGGCGATAACTTCACGCCGTTCACCGGCATCGCCGCCTTCGGCCAACGCATCCTCGGCGCCGCCGGCAAGAGCACCAACCTCGAGTTCTACCCGCGCATGGATAAACTCGGCGGCAACGGCCCAATCATGGGCAACGCCCTCCTCGCCCACGGCGCCCGCGTCACCTACGTCGGCGCCCTCGGCCGAGGCAACGTCCACCCGGTCTTCGCCGACTTCGCCGCCCGAGCCCACGTCCTCTCC
>RGAX01000081.1 GCA_009919985.1 Opitutaceae bacterium | reverse complement strand
CAACCGCATGATCTCTCTTCGCCTCCCCTCGCGCCTGAGCGCCCTCGGCCTCGGTTTATTACTCGCCCTCGCATCGACGCTGCGCGCGACCACCGTGACGCTCACCGATGCGAGCGTCGCCCAACTCCAAGCCGCGATGCAAGCCGGCGCCATCTCTTCCGAGAAACTTACCCAGCTCTTCCTCGCTCGCATCGCCGCCTACGAGCAAGCCGGCCCCAAACTCCACACCCTCATCACGCTTAACCCCAAAGCCCTCGATGAAGCCCGCGCCCTCGACGCCGAGCGCCAAGCCGGCAAAACCCGCGGCCCGCTTCACGGCATCCCCATTCTGCTTAAGGACAACATCGACACCGCCGATCTACCCACCACCGGTGGCTTTTACGCGCTCCGCGATTCCATTCCGCCCCAAGACGCCGAACAAACCCGCCGCCTCCGCGCCGCCGGTTGCGTGATCTTAGCCAAGTCCAACCTAAGTGAATTCGCCAGCGGCGCCGCGATCAGCACCTTAGGCGGCCAGATTCTTAATCCCCACGTCCTTGACCGCACTCCGTCCGGTTCCAGCGGCGGCACGGGCGCGGGCATCGCCGCAGGGTTCGCCGTCTTCGGCCTAGGCACCGATACCGGTGGCTCCATCCGCGGTCCCTCCTCTGCCAACGGCATCGTGGGCCTTAAACCCACGCTCGGACTTAACGGCCGCGGCGGCATCATTCCCCTCGCGCTCGCGCTCGACACCGTCGGCCCCATGGCGCGCAACGTAGCCGATCTCGCCGCCGCCCTCAACGTCATGGCCGGCCCCGATCCGCGCGATCCCGCCACCGCCGCCAGCGCTGGAAAAATTCCGGCCGACTACACCGCTGCCCTCAAGCCCGACGCCCTCCGCGGGGCTCGCCTCGGCTTGCTGCGCGATTACATGAAACTCGATGCTGGGGTTGATGCCGTCATCGAAACCTCCCTTGCCCTGCTCCGCCGCGCCGGTGCTACTGTCGTTGAAATCAAACTCCCGCGCTTCGTTCTCGGGGTGAATAGTGGACTTTACTTAGCCATCCGCGACCCCGAGTTCCGCTACCAAATCAACGACTACCTCGCGAGCCTCCCGCGAAAAGATCTCCCCAAAACCCACGACGAGATTATCAGCCTCTCCGAAAAAATTACTGAAACGACCAAAGAAGGTTGGGTGCCCAACAAAAACCGTCTTGAGGCCTACCACCGCGAAAAGAAAGCCGGCAGTCTCACCGACCAACCCTACCGCAGCGCCCTCGAAGACGGACGCAAAATCGTGCGCGAAAGCCTTACTTGGTTTCTCACCCAAGAAAAACTCGACGCCTTCATCGTCCCCACCTCCCCGCGACCGCCGCTTCCCATCAAAGAAGCCAACGCTACCCCTCCGCCTGTGGGCAACGGCACCGTCGCCATTCTTGCCAACGTCACCGGCTGGCCCGACTTGATCGTCCCCGCGGGTTTTACCGCCGATCCCGTGTTGCCCGTGACGCTTTCCTTCATCGGCCCCGCCTTCAGCGAAGCCCGCTTACTCGCCCTCGGATACGCGTTCGAACAACTTTGCCCCGCTCGCGGCTTGCCCGTCACGACGCCGATTCTCCCGGGCGAGACGATCACGTATTAATCGCTACGTTTTCAAAAATTCTGCCACAGCCCGGATCGCCGCGGCTTCGCGCTCGGCCCAATCCCCGCGCAATTCCACACAGCTGATTCCACGAATGCTCAAGGCCTCGCGCCACACACGCCGGCACATCGCGCGCCCAGCCTCATCGGGAAAACAGCGCTGCGGATCTGGCGTCCACGCCGCATCCGTATCGCAGAATAAAAACAACCCGCCCGTGCGCACACGCACTTCGGCTTCCTCGCGCACCCACGCCGGACATTTTTCGGGAAACAATACGTCGTTCCACAACACGCACGTGAGTAAATCAGTATCGCAGACGACGGCCCTATGAGCCGCTAAGGCCGCACGGTCTTCATTGGCGATTTGGCCCAGTGCGATCGTGCCGAGATCCTCCGCGACGATCACACCGCCGCGAATGTCCCAAAACTCGCGTACGAACTCCTCTGACCACGGCTCATCGAGATGCTGCGCCAGCCGCCGCGCCAACGTCGTCTTACCCGTGGACTCAGGGCCGAACACCACGATACGCTTCAGCGCGTTCATGGCTGCACTCTTTCCGCTCGCTGCCACGTCCGCCAGCCCAACACGGCGAGCCCAAGGTAGACCAAGTAAAGAAATGCCGTGAACGCCAACTCGGCTTTCCAGTAAGAAGCCACGGCCACAAGATTTACGCCGATCCAGAGGGGCCAATTTTCTAATTTCTTGCGCGCCTGCAGCACCTGCGCCGCCACACTAAAGGCCGCGATGCCCGCATCCCGCCATGGCATCACCGCATCCGTCCAACGCCGCAGTGCCAGCGCCCAAATCGCTGTCGCCAACACCGCGCCCGCGATCGTCAAGGCGAGTCCGCGCGTCGTCAGCCGCGACACTGGCAACTCCGGACCGGCCACCCGCCCCCACTGCCACCATCCCCAGGCCAGCGCGGCGAAAAAGAAAACCTGCAACGTCGCATCCGCGTAAAATTTCGCCTGAAAAAACAAAACGCCCTGCACGCCGACCGACAAAAGCCCGACGGGGAACGCCCACAACGTGCGCCGAATCATCAACGCCACACCGGCAATACCGAGCGCAAGATTGAGTTGATCGAGCCACGCCGAATCGGCGAAGCCGGCCCAGATTGTTTTAAAAATTTCAGACATGCGCGGCGATGTTCAAGCCGTCCACGCCGCGGGTGCAACCGTGCGCTGCGTTCACTTTTTTTCCGCGACCTTCGCTTCCATCGCCTCCCGCGTGATCGTGTAACGTGCCGCACAGCGCGGACAGCGGATTTCGATTTTTTCGTGTTCGCCAAATAATTCTACGGGGTCGGCGCGCATCACCGGCGCCAGCACTTCCAGCATCCGCGCTTGGTTGCAGCCGCAGAACCAGCGCACGAGCCGCGTCTCAAGTAGGTTAATCGTTTCCGTCGTCTCGAGCGCTTTTATTTGATCAACCGTAAGCGCAGCCAGCCACGGCTTGTCGCAGTCGGGATGCTCGATCACGACCGCAAATTCCTCTTCACTGAGCTGAAAGAACCGTGCAATGCGTTGCTCGCTCTGATCGTAGAATTTTTCCAGCGCCACTAGGGGATCCGAACCCGTGAAGGTGATCGTGCTGCGACGGGTCGGCTCGCGCCCGCGCACGACATCAGCGTAAAAAATATTTTCCGGAAATTCCCGCACGTTCTCCGCAAACACGCGGCCGGCGACGCCGCCCGTCTCGTTATCGCCGGTGAGAAAGAGATTCACCCGTGGGTCTTGGAAATTGATCGTCCACGCCGTCATCTCGTTCCACGGCCGAGATACCGTATGCAAGACGAAGGCCGCGAGCGCGCGCTTGAAAAGCGCATCGTGTTCCGGAGCAGGCTTCAGCCCATTTTCTGAAAGATGGAGGTAGTAATCCACATACAGCTCGCCCAGATCGACGCGCGCGTAGAGCGCGTTGCGACTGCGCACGTAATGCGTGCGGACTTGAAAACCGGGAACAACCGGAGGAATCGAAGGAGATTCTGCCATGGCATCAGCCTGCGCCCAATCGAGCGGTAAGTCCAGCCCGTCGACTCACAACTCCGCGGCGGTCACGCGCAACTCACGGGCCTGCTCCGCACGTTTCCGCGCCTTCTCTACGCCGAGGGCGTCGAGCCCGAGCGCATTGGCCACGGCCAACACCGTGCCAACCCCGCAAAACGGATCTAGCACCACGCGCGCACCGACCTGATCCTGTGCAAACCGGACGGCATGAGCCGCCGCCCGCACACCCATCGCGCGCACCCATTTCTGTTCACCTGCATCCACGATTACATCGGGGATCGATAATGTATCAGGGCATCGCATCGCCCTTGATAAGGCGATCAGATGGGTGAAGCCTGGGCGTCCCATCGTGAGCATCCCGGGTGGACGTCGGCACACGATCTTGTGGAACAGCACATGCGCGCCGGTATCTTCCGCGGCGCGCACCACCATCGCTGCTTTATCGATCCAGCGGCCTTCATGTTTGATATCCGACTGAAAAAAGATCGCTGCACTCGTATCGGGCACTGCGTCCACGACCAGCTGCACCGCGCCGAGAAACCAGTCACGCCACACGTTCAAGGCGACCCCCAACTCAGAAACATCAGGCAACGAGGTCACCGCGCACGCACCCTCGATCCGCCCGCGCTCACGCAGCCACGCAATCGCATCGGCGCACACCACTTCACGCTGCGGGGCGGTAACGACGTTGAGGTGATCTTCACTCATCCGGCGCAGCGCACCACGTCCCCAGCCTTAGCACAAGCCCGCGCCCAACCCCACCCAGCGCAACCCATCGTTTCCTGCTCAGGTCCTTACCCCGAGCTAATAGTACGCCACCGCGGGCATCATGTCTGCTTCGGCGATTGCCAAGCGGTGAAACACCTCGGATATTAAAGCTTCATGCCTCAATCTTCGGTCTCATCGGTAGCTATAGAAGAGAAGTTTTCTCTGCCGCTATTTCTATTTACGGTCTCCGTCTCCTTGGCGGCCTTGATCGGTCTTGTATGGCTAGTGGCGCCCGCCGCCATCTGGCAGGCCCAAATCACCTTTCGCGTGATGCCGTTTATCGTGTGCTTCCTCGCGGTGCATCTGCTGACGTGTTGTTTCGAGTATTTTTTCCACCGCTACGTGTTGCATAAACCCGTCGTTGGCTTCTTGAGTCGCTTCTACAAACAACACACGCTCCACCATAATCTTACGCGCATCGGTCGCCGCCGCACGCCTGGTGGCCGCGACGTGCCTTTTATTGAAAACATCTACCCGGTGACCACACCCGAACAAGGCGAAGCTTCTTTCTTTCCTTGGTATACGCTCTTCGCCTTCGCCGCCGCGATGTTTCCTGCCTTCGGGTTAATGCAATGGTTGATGCCGACGTGGCCTTGGTTCTTCGGCGGCTTCGGAGCGCTGGCGTTCTCCTTGGCGCTCTATGAAATTTTCCACGCGATCGAACATTGGTCTTTCGAGCGCTGGGCCCCGCTCATCGAAAGCAAGAATTTGGGCTGGTTCTGGCGCAAAATGTACAGCTTCCACCTTCGTCACCACGCGGTGATCGATTGCAACGAAGGTATCTCCGGCTTCTTCACGCTCCCCGTTTTCGACTGGGTTTTCGGCACTTTCATTCTACCCAAAACCCTCTTCACCGACGGCACGGAATGGCAGGCCGACGAGTTCAAGAGCCCGCGCCCTTATGCGTTCATCCGCTGGTGCGATGCGAGAGCTGATGCGATTGTGAAGAATCGTCGCGCCAAAGCCCGTTCCAATACCGAAGCCCCCGCCATGGCCTCAGCCGCGAGTGACGGTTTAAACTAAACGGTAAGCGTTATTTTACGCCAAGCCCCGCTCAATTTGTGCGGGGCTTTTTTGGGCGCAGATACGAAGGCCCGAACTTATTTTTTCAGCGCCGGACTGTGCTCTATTAATTTCTTTACCTTCGGCGCGATCACGAACCGGCAATAACCCGCGTTGGGATTATTAGCGAAATAATTCTGATGGTAACCCTCTGCCGGCCAGAACTTAACGAGCGGCACGATCTCTGTGGTGATGGGATCGCGGAAGGTCTTGCTCGCTTCAGCGAGAGATTTTGTTGCCGCAGTTTTCTGCGTCTCATCGGCGTAGAGGATGATTGAGCGGTATTGCGGCCCATGATCGTTGCCTTGGCCGCCGACCTGCGTGGGATTATGCACCGACCAAAAATATTCCAATAAAGCCTCGAGGCTGACGATCGCGGGATCGTAATCGATTTTGATGACTTCAGCGTGACCGGTGACGTGCGCGCAAATTTGCTCGTAAGTGGGATTGGCCTCTTTGCCGCCGGAGTAACCACTCGTGACGGCCTTAACGCCGGGCAATAGTTCGTATGCGGCCTCTGTGCACCAGAAGCAGCCGCCACCGAGCACGAGGGAAGAGAGTTGGGGCTGGGCGGCGAATGACATGAGAGGGAGGGCGAAGAGGGGTGCAATGAATCGAAGCAACGGGGAGAAACGTTTCATGAGATTAAAACCCATCGTGCGCAATTTGCTCCGCTCCGCAAGCCAGTGTAGTGAATCTCAATAGCAGATTCCTTTTCTGAAAAAGGCTTAACTCGTGTCCGTCAAAGGGGGATCCTTACACAATTACCACAGCGTTGAAACGACCAAGGAGTCAGTAATGTTGCTATCTTTAGTGATGAGAGTGATTCGATGAACTTTCGCGGTTGCCGAGATGATACGATCAAATTGGTCGCCATGCGGGAACGCTAAGGCTGGGGCGATAATTGCGATATCCAAAGTGATAGGCAGCACGGACACATAGTTGAGCATAACTCCAAGCACATGGGCGGGTGAGCCTTTAAATGCTATTTTACCAGAATGAAGCAGTAGCCCAATTTCCTGCAAAGTAACATCTGAAATCGCTAGCTGTTCAAAGGGAGTAGTGGATATCGCCCGAGCCGCTTTGAGGCTCAATCGGTCGTCGTCGGTTGCAGCCCAAATAAAAGCGTGGGTATCTAATATGTATTTTGGGCGCTGCTTCAAAGCGAGGGCCTCCAGCTTTCGTTGGGCAAGGTTGGTTTGGTCAAATCATCATGAAACACAATTTTACCTTTGGCGGCACCGAGGAGTGATGAGCGAGGCGTCGCGACTGTGAAAAGGAATTCGCCCTCTTTGTCTTGGACGCGTACAATTTCACCTTTACGTGCTTTTGCTTTGAAAGAAGTGAATCCACGCAGAAAAGCTCGAGTATTTATGATCATTCTCAAAATGCGTCTGACATATTTATTTTTGTCAAACATAGTAGGCTTAAATTGATATCGTCTGAATTTTAACCCTTAGCGAAGCAGGTGTCGTTTTGCGGTACTCATTTCGCCATTCACTACCGGACAACCTTTTGTGGACGGGTATTGAGAACTCGGTTTACCGTGATAATTTACGGTATTTGATTCGGTGCGGTTGATCGGCTTCCTTGCCCTTACGCTTCTTAAAATCCTCAAGGTAGCTCGAGTAATTGCCCGCAAACCAGTGGACGTAACTATCGCCTTCAAACGCCATGATGTGCGTGGCCACCCGATCGAGGAACCAGCGATCGTGAGAGATAATCACTGCACAACCGGCAAACGTCTCGAGCGCCTCCTCCAGCGCGCGGATCGAATTCACGTCGAGATCGTTGGTTGGCTCGTCGAGCAGAAGCAGATTGGCCCCACTTTTGAGCACACGGGCGAGCAGCACGCGGTTGCGTTCGCCACCGGAAAGCACGCCGACTTTTTTCTGCTGATCGGCGCCGGTGAAACCAAATTGTGCACAGTACGCGCGACTATTCACCGAGCGCGGCCCCAGCGTGAGAATCTCCTGCCCATCACTGATGACTTCCCAGATCGTTTTATTACCCTCGAGTGAATCACGCGACTGCTCGACGTAGGCCGACTTCACGGTGTCGCCGACTTTGAAGGTACCGGCGTCGGCTTTTTCTAGGTTGGTGATGAGTTTAAAGAGCGTGGTTTTACCCGCACCGTTGGGTCCGATGATGCCGACAATACCACCAGGCGGCAGCGCGAAGTTAAGTTTATCGAAGAGCAATTTTTCGCCGAAAGCCTTCGCGACATTCTGCGCCTCAACTACGACCGTGCCTAAGCGCGGGCCGGCGGGGATAATGATTTCAAACAACTTTTCCTGTTCGGCGACATCGGCCTTGAGCATGGACTCGTAGGCGTTGATACGAGCTTGGCCCTTCGACTGGCGGGCCTTGGCGCCTTGGCGGATCCAGCTGAGTTCGCGCGCCATGGCTTTCTGGCGCTTGCTCTCGGTGCGTTCGGCGACGGAGGCGACGGCTTGTTTCTGCTCGAGCCATGAGGAATAATTACCCTTCCACGGCAGACCGTGGCCGTGATCGAGCTCAAGGATCCAACCGGCAACGTTGTCCAAAAAATAACGGTCGTGCGTGACGGCGATGACCGTGCCTTCGTAGCGGCTCAAGTGCTGCTCGAGCCAATTGACGCTATCGGCATCGAGATGATTTGTCGGCTCATCGAGCAGGAGGATCGAGGGTTTTTGCAGAAGCAGACGCGCGAGCGCCACGCGACGACGTTCACCGCCCGAGAGATGATCGACGATCGCATCGCCGGCCGGACAACGCAGCGCATCCATCGCCATATCAACCTGAGGTGCGACATCCCACGCACCGAGGGTATCGATTTTTTCCTGCAATTTAGCCTGTTTGTCCGCGATGGCGTCCTTGGCCGCGTCGTCCGTCGCCTCGGAGAGTTCATCCCAACTCGCGTCGTAGGCCGCGGTGAGATCGGTGAGGTGTTTTACCCCTTCTTCGACGCAGGCGCGCACCGTGGAACCTGGGGTGAGCGCAGGTTCTTGTTGGAGGAAGCCCACCGTGTAACCCGGTTCGAAGTGCACGCGGCCGTCGATTTCAGTGTCGACGCCGGCGAGGATGCGCATGAGCGAGGACTTACCGGAGCCGTTGAGCCCGAGGACGCCAATCTTCGCGCCGTAGTAAAAGGACAGCGAGATATCGCGGAGGATTTCCTTGCGCTCGATTTTTTTCGAGACGCTCAACATCGAGAAGATGATCTTGGGGGCTTCTTCGGTTTTGGCCATGCAAAGGAGATTCTGGGATTTCCCGGCAGTTTCAAGCCGCGCGTGCCGCGGCGCGACCATTCGCAAACCAAAATGCCACCCAATCGTCACAGCGACGGCATTCAACTGTGACGAGGGCTAACCAAGCTGAGCACATGCTTTCCTTACTTTATTATCCAGCACTCACCACCGCGATCCTGCTCGCCGCCGCTACCCTCTCCGCCCAACCCGCCTCGACCGCCGTTCTCGGAGGCTACGCATTCGTCAACCAGGGCCTCGTGGGGGTGGGCCGCATCCCGGCCGCCACGCGCGACAAATTTGGCGAAACCCTCGGCTCATTCTCAGCGCTCACTATCGATCCAAAATCATGGCGCCGCACCGCCGACGGCTTGTATGCCGGCACCCTCTACATGCAGCCCGACCGCGGCTATAACAACCCCGGCACAACCAACTGGCGCGCCCGATTCTACACCCTTGCAATCACGTTCAACCCCTCTGCGGCGGGTTCGAGCGCGCAGAACCAAGTCGGTATCAGCGTCGCCGACACCACATTACTCACCGAGTCGGACGGGACGCCGTTCACCGCGCTCGACACGGCCGCCGGCACCGCGGGCGTGCGCGCCGCGACCGCGACGTTGCCAGCAATGCCGCAGGGCTTCAACGGCCGCCTCTCCCTCGATGCCGAAGGCATCGTGCGCCTGCCCGACGGCTCGTTCTACATCAGTGACGAATACGGCCCTTATATCACGACTGTCCGGAATAACGATTGGTGAAGATTTATAATACACTAACATTCAGTGGATTGCTTATCTTAGAGAGTGTGACGCATTTTGAGATTGGCTGGAGTAAGCAAGCGCCATTCTTCGTGGATGGCTACTCAAACCGTGTTCGCACAAGTGATGGGCTTGGGCCATCGCGAGACCTTCCGTCGCTGTGTTCAGCGTTATCAAGGCGATGCAGGCGCCAAGGGATTTGGCTGTCACGATCAGTGGCTGGCGATGGCTTTTGCTCAGCTCACCTTTCGAGAAAGTCTGCGCGACCTGGAGTCTTCGCTGCACTCGCGGACCGCGTTGCTTTATCAAATGGGGTTTCGCAGCGATATCCGGCGCAGCACGCTCGCCGATGCCAACGAACTTCGCGACTGGCGCATTTATGCGGACTGGGCACAGAGCTTGATTCTGCGCGCGCGCAAGCTTTACGCGACAGAACCGTTTGCGCTCGAACTGGAGCAGACCGTTTACGCTCTCGATGCAACCGTCATCGACTTGTGTTTGAGTCTTTTCCCGTGGGCCCATTTTCGTTCGACCAAGGCCGCGATCAAACTGCATACACTCTTGGATTTGCGGGGTTCGATTCCGACGTTTCTCGCTCTGACAGAGGGCGCGGTGCACGAGGTCAACTTGCTCGACAAGATTCCGATCGAGCCAGGCGCAATCTATGTGATGGATCGAGGTTATTTGGACTTCGCGCGACTGGCTCGTTTCACTCAAGCGGGGGCATTTTTTGTCATCCGTGCAAAGTCGAACCTGCAGTCTTGCGTTCGCACCCGCCGTTCCGTGGATCCCTCCACCGGCCTGCGCTGCGATCAATCGATCAACCTGCGCGGGCTTTATTCGCGCCAAGATTATCCCGACTTGCTGCGTCGGATTCGTTACGCCGCGCCCGACCACGAACACACGCTCGTTTTCCTCACCAACAACTTCACGCTGCCGGCTCTCAAGATTGCACAGATCTACAAGTCTCGTTGGCAAATCGAACTGTTCTTTCGCTGGATCAAACAGCACCTGCGAATCCGCTCTTTTATCGGTACCTCCGACAACGCCGTACGCATTCAGATCTGGTCCGCCATCAGTACTTATCTGCTCGTGGCCATCCTAAAAAAAACCCTCAAATTGGAACCAAGCTTGCATGAAATTCTTCAAGTCCTCTCGGTCACTCAATTTGAGAAAGTTCCTATCCCAGAACTGTTTAACCGTCGTACTACCTTGTTTGATACTAGCAATATCACTGAGGACATTCCTAACTTATTCTAAAGCAATTGATTAATTCCGGACACTACTGATTGGATATGATGAACTCATGGCGAAGTTGGCTGCTAGCAGCAATTGTCGTATGTATGGCTTTCCTGCTTAGGGTTTCTTATTACGACAGAAATTATGG
>RGAX01000009.1 GCA_009919985.1 Opitutaceae bacterium | reverse complement strand
GGTGGAGGGGATCGGCGATATGGCGAATCTGGACGGCGGACTCATCCGTCTGTTGATAGGCGATGAAGCGAGAGTCTGGTGACCACCAGTAACCTTCGCTGCGGGCCATCTCTTCTTGCGCGACAAATTCAGCGGTGCCGTGAGTGAGTGTTGCGTTGGCACCGGTGGTTAGGGCGTGGGCGGTAAGTGGCGTTACGTCGAGTTCGATGACGTGGAGTTCACCGGCTGAAACTGCGGCAACGGCGGTCGCATCAGGAGAAAAGCGCGGGTCGATCCAGTTTTTACCGGGGAGGGCGGTGACCTTGAGATCGGCGCGGTTTACTACGTAGAGCTGACCAGAAAGGGTGACGAGTAGGCGCGTGCCGTCATTGGAGAGATCAAACTTGGTGAAGCCGCGGGTGCTGATGCGGGCTCGTTCGCGGCGGGCTTTTTCCTCGGCCGTGAGCGTTTCTGGGCTGGAGCCGAGAAGTTGGGCAGGGGTGAGAAGTTCGCGTTCGGGGCCGGCAGGCAGGGGGAATTCGTAGAGTCGAAGAACGGGATCGCGGGGGCCGCCGCGAAGATAGATGACGGATCTGCCGTCGGGGGTAAGTTTGGCGGCGACGGGTCGTCCGAGGGTGTAGTTGCGGGTCTCGGCGAGGTCGCGGAAGTAGGCGAGAGGATCGGTGGGCGTGGACGCGAGAGCGACAAGACCGAGCGATTGTAGAACCAAAAGAAAAAGAAACGGTGCGCGCATGTAAAAAAAGGAGGAAGCTAATCGCGTTGGTGTGAGTCGAGCAGCAAGGTAATGGGTCCGTCGTTCACGAGAGACACGTGCATGTTGGCGCCAAAGCGACCGGAGGCTACGGGGCGATCAATGGCGGAGGCGCAGGCTCGTAAAAACGTCTCGTAAAGCGGAAGGGCAATCTCGGGGCGCGCGGCGCCATTCCAAGAAGGGCGGGTGCCTTTGCGGGTGCGAGCGTAGAGCGTGAATTGGCTGATGATGAGAAGTTGGCCAGCGATGTCGCGAACGGAGAGGTTCATTTCATGTCCGGCGTCATCGAAGATGCGGAGGGTGGTGATTTTAGCGGCGAGCCAGTCGGCATCGGCTGCGGTGTCGTGCGGAGCGATGCCGAGGAAAATGAGGAGGCCGCGATTGATGGCATCTACGCGCTCGCCGGCGATGTCGACGTGCGCCGTGGAGACGCGCTGCAGTAGGGCACGCATTGATTGAAATAATTAAAATGAGTTTGTGAGCAGAAAAAAACCGCGGGCAAAGGCTCGCGGTTTGAAGGGATGAGTCCGTTTCAGAGCATCTGCAGATGAGGCTCAATCTCGGCTTCGTAATTAATGCCGGGCAGACCAAAGCCGAAGAGCTTCATGAATTCGCTGCGATAGCCCGCGATGTCAGTGAGTGTGGCAAGATTTTCGGTCGTGGTCTGAGGCCAGATTTCTTTGACGGCGGCTTGGATCTCGGGGCGCATTTCCCAGTCGTCGATCCGGATACGGCCTGCTTCGTCGAAGGTGGGGCCGTTGCTCGAGTATAGTTGAGTGGCGAAGAGTCGGGCGATTTGTTCGATGCAGCCCTCGTGCGTGCCGTGTGCTTTCATGATCTTATAAAGAATCGAAATGTAGAGCGGGACGACGGGGATGGCGGAACTGGCTTGGGTGACGAGCGCTTTGTTGACTGAGATGCAGGCGCGCCCGCCCCCGTGTTTGAGTTTGAGGAGCGCATCGATGCTGCGGGCGGCTCGTTCGAGGTCATTTTTGGCGAGGCCAATAGTGCCATTTTTGTAAATGGCCCAAGTGACTTCCGGCCCGATGTAAGAGTAGGCGACGGACTGCGCGCCTGGAGCGAGGAGTTTGGCCTCGGATAGGGCTTGCATCCACATTTCCCAATCTTCGCCGCCCATGACGGCGGTGGTGTCGGCGATCTCGGCGTCGTTGGCCGGCTCGATGGTGACCGTGCTCACGATGCCTTTGTCGGTATCGACGGTTTTATTGGTGTAAGATTGGCCGACAGGTTTGAGGACCGATTTGTGGACGACGCCGGTCGTGGGGTGGGTGCGGCGAGGAGACGCGAGCGAATAGATGACCAGATCTACTTGGCCGAGATCGGAGCGGATGAGGTCGATGGCTTGGCGCTTGATATCGGCGGAGAAGGCGTCGCCGTTGAGGTTTTTCGCGTAGTGGCCCGCGGCGTGAGCGGCTTTGGTGAAGGCGATGGTGTTGTACCAACCGGGAGTCGCAGGGCGACCTTCTTCGGAGGGTCGTTCGAAGAAAACGCCGAGGGTCGCGGCACCCGAACCGAAGGCGGCGGTAACGCGTGAGGCGAGGCCGTAGCCCGTGGAGGAACCGATCACGGGAACCTTTTTCGGGCCTTTCGCGATTGTGGGCTGGGCTTTGACGTGGGCGATCCACTCTTGGACATGTGCTTCGCAACCGGCGGGGTGCGCAGTGACGCAGACGAAGCCACGGACTTTGGGTTTGATAACCATAGAGCTAGAAGCGTTTGCGGCAGGCGCGGTCGGGGCAAGTTTCAATTGCCGTCACCGAGCCTCGCCCGGGTCTATGCAAACACCCCGGTTTGACCAAGCGAGCGATCAGGGACCGATGAGCACCATTGGACCCTCGGCTTTGGGCACGCCGCCCTTGCGCTCGAGGCTCACGGCGAATTTGGCCACAGTTTGGACGGGGCGATTGGGATGGAAAATCAAGCGGCCCTCGCCTGTCGTTGGGTCGACTTTGAAAACGCCGCCGTCGACTGGGATGGAATACTGCGGGTCGACAACCCAGAGTTGATAATCTTTATCCGCCGCCAGCGCGGGGAGTTTATGGACGGTCAATACTCCTTCTTGGTTCGCGGGGTTCCAGACGGCGACCGCCACGGCTTGAGGACTGTTACCTAGAAGCGAGGCGAGGGTGGCAATTTTGTAATCGGCGAGAGTGCCCTGGCTGAAGAGTTGTTGTTTAGTCTCAGCCAGACGGGATTCCAATGTGCTGATAAGAGCTGCGGAATCGCTGGCGCGCTTCGCGGCATCGACGAGCTCGCGTTGAGTGATAAGTCGTTCCGCGGCGAGTTGGTTTTTCGCGCTACGTAAAGAAAGATCGGCGAGGGTTTGCTGGTCGCGGAAGGCGGAGTTTAGGGCCCCTTCGTTAAAATAAGCCTGAGCAAAATAAGCGGCTAGGCAGGCGAAACAGGCCGCCGTGGCAAAACCGATCCACGTGGGAAATGGTAGGATTGAAGAGCGGGGGGCTTGGTCTAGCGGTTCGCGTGTGGAGCTTGCGTGCAGGGCGATCGTCTTGAGTAGACGGATTTTTAGGTCCGCGGGTGGTTCGGCCTCGGGGGCGATATGGGCGATTTCGGCTGCCGTAGATCGGAGCGAGGAGGCGAGATTCGCCAACTCGGGGTGCCGGGCGAGGGCGGCGGTGAATTCCGCCTGCTCTGCTAAAGTAAGCAAGTCGAGGGCGGCGAGCGCGGCGAGATCTTCGTGGCGTTCGGCGTTCATAGACGGTTCGCGAGTTGATCGCGTAGCTTTAGCAGGCCGCGACGGATGCGGGCTTTGATGGTGCCGAGCGGAGTTTCTAGACGGGCGGCGATTTCCTCCTGCGTGAGGCCGCTGAAAAAAGCAAGTTTGAGCGCGCGTTGTTGATCGGCGGGTAAAGCGGCGACTGCGGCGCGAAGAGTGGTGGCTTGATCTGAGGTTGAGGCGGCTCGATCGGCGGCAGGGCCGGAGGAATTTTCGTCAAGGCCGAGGTCGGAGAGGGCGGAACTTTCGAGCAATTCGTGGCGACGCCGCCGTGAGCGCAGGCGGTCAATGGCACGGTTACGAGTGAGGGTGAGCACCCAGGAAAACGCGGTGCCGCGAGTAGTTTCAAAGCTCGCGGCTTTTTCCCATACTGAGACGAAGGCGTCATGGACGATATCTTGGGCTTCGCCGGGGTCATTAAGGATACGCACTGCGGTAGCGTAAAGCGGGCGAGAAAAACGATCGTAGAGCTCGCCCAAAGCCGCGCTATCACCCGCGGCCACCAAGCCGAGCAATCGAGCGTCCGCCGCATGGCGGGCATCGGAAAAATCAGCGGTTTGCTCGGTGTTCATGCGGGGGATTACCCGGGCAGGTTCAAGTCCGTGCACCTGGTTTGTCCACGAAATATAACCGGAGAGATGCGACGACAGCAGGAGCGGCATGATGCTGTGAGGTGCTACGCATGAGATAAGTAAAGAGATGCCGCGAGTTGCGCGGGCGCGAGTCGAAAGTTGCGCGGATAGGTGACGAGCTGTGCTCAGAGGATCGCTAGGCCCCAAAGCACCAAAGCGAACAGAAGCGCGATTAAGGTGAGGGTGGGACGTTTGCGCTGGGTCGTGGCCAGGGAGATTGGGCGTAACTGCGCGCTGAACGAAGTTTCTGCGGGCTACACTTTGACGGCAAAGAGTTCGGCATGCATGTGACCTTCGGCGACTTTGTTGACGGTGCCAGTCATCATGATGGAAAACTCGTCGCCGATTTCGATGCCGATTTTACCGCCGGGCATGTGTACGGTGATGTTTCGATCGACCAGTCCGAGACGATGGGCCACGGCGGCGCTGGCGCTACTACTGCTGCCGGATGCGAGGGTGTAACCCGCACCACGTTCCCAGATTTCGATCTGAATATTGGCGCGGTCCAAAACTTTGAGAAATTGAACGTTAGTTTTGCGCGGAAAATTGGAGTGGGTCTCGAGGTGTGGGCCGTATTTGTGAGCCATCTCAGCGGAGATTTCCGTGAGCGGGAGTACACAGTGCGGATTTCCGATCGTGGCGGCGCAATAGGTAAACTCGCGGTCTAGGATCTTGATTTTCTCGTTTAGCACTTCACGCGTTGCTCCAACAACTGGGATTTTTTCGGACGAAAAACTGACGTGCCCCATCGCGATAGAGATCAACTGAGCGTTGTCCTTGAGTGCCACGGCGACTTGGCCACCGGGGACTTCGACGGTGAAATTCGGCTCTTTGACTAGACCTTGGTCGTAGAGGAAGCGTGAGAAAATGCGCAGGCCGTTGCCAGATTTTTCTGCTTCAGAGCCATCGGGGTTAAAAATACGCAGACCAAATTGGCTTTTTTGCGAGGGCAGCGGACCCCAAAGAATACCGTCGGAACCGACGCCGAAATTGCGGTGGCACACGACGCGTATCTGCTCGATCGTCGGTGCAGGCCGCCAAGAGGGGAAATCGCGGGGATCGAGCACAATGTAGTCGTTGCCGAGGGCGTGGTATTTGTGAAATCGCATGTTGGGAATCGCCGAGCTAGGAGCAAAATTCAGTGATAAACACGCGTAAAATTTAGCCTCGACGAATTACTTTTGGCTGACCCGCGCACGTTGGCTTGTGCGAAGGCGTGATGCTTAGAAGCAGGACTCAGCTTTTGGTATTGGTGCAACCAAAGAGCTCGCGGCGTTTGATCGCGGCGACCACAGCCTCGGGCACCATTTTTTCCCAAGAGGCGTCGCCTTCCTTGATGCGTCGCAAGACATCACGTGAGAAAATATGAAGAATCGAGGGGTCGAATCCGACGATGCAGTCGATGTAGTGCGCTTCGAGCAAGTGGGCGTACAGGTTGCGCAGGTGATCAGCGATCTGGACGTTTTTGGCGTTGATGAGCACGCTCGAAGCGAAGGCGTGACTTGGGGTGCGGCCTGAGTTGGTTGGGACGGGTTGCCCTGAGGCGGTGTAAACATCGAAACCATCCTGCCGCATGGGATAGATATAGAGCTTAACCGAATTACGAAAGAGGCGGCCAAAGGATTCCAAGATACCGCCCTCAAGATTCTCGTAATACTTTTCGTTGAAAATTTCGATGAGGTTATTGATGCCCATCGTCACGCCGATCATTTCTTTAGTGTAGCGCCTAAAGTAAGAGGTGAGTCGGTAGTATTCGGAGTAATTTGAGATTAGGACGTTGAAGCCGATGTCGCCCAGGAGATCGACGCGCGCCAAGAAATCTTTGGGGTCGAGTTCCCCGGCGGCGAGCAGGTTGTGCATGGTTATTTCCATGAGCACCACGACTTGTTTGCCCTTTACTAAAGGTTCTTGGACGAATTGGGCAGTCGCACAGTTGAGCATGTCGACGTTGACGTGCGTGACGGGGCGGAATGAACCGCGTTCGACGAGAATGGGTTTGTGGTAAAGAACTTCAGAGGGTTGGAGTACGTCACCGCCCGGGCCGAACATAACGGCGTTGGTGAGGCCGAATTCGACGAGCATGAGCGACATGAGTCGGTTATCCACGTTTTGAAACGCGGGGCCGCCTAATTTCAACATGTCGACTTCGATGCGGTCGGCGGAAAGGTTATCCAGGAGTGATTCGACGAGTTTGCGTGGGTCGGTATGATAATAAAACGCTCCGTAGATGAGGTTTACGCCGATGATACCTAGAGCCTGTTGCTGGAGGATATTTTCTTTGTCCCACATGCGCACGTGAAGAACCACTTCACTGGGTGGGCCGCCTGGTTCGGTCTGGAAGCGGATACCCATCCAACCGTGAGCTTCGTTGGTGCCTTTGAAATTACGCGCGGACACGGTGTCGGCGAAGGCGAAGAACATGGTGCGTTCGCCGCGTTGCGTAGCGAGGCGCTCGTTGAGGAGTTGATACTCGTGATCGAGCATTAGGCCTAGACGTTCGCGAGAGACGTATCGAGGGGCTTTGCCGTAGATGGCATCGCTGAACGTCATGTCGTAAGCAGAGATCGTTTTGGCTATCGTGCCTGATGCGCCCCCGGCTTGGAAAAACACCCGTGCGACCTCTTGGCCGGCGCCGATTTCTGCGAAGGTGCCGTATTTCGGTTCATCTAGGTTGATTGTGAGAGCTTTGCGGTTGGTCGTAAGTAGTTCTTTTTGCTCGCTCATACCTTAGTTCTGTCGAGGGCCTAGGCAGGATGCAACCTCGCTGTACCTTCCTTTGTAACAGGTGAGTTACGAATCTCGCTCCACGGGTAAGGGCGTTGAGGTGTTTGGGTTGGCGGACGCGACGTTTCTACTGGCTGCGCTTCGTGCGACTGTTAGGATGGGTGCTGAATGAAAAATTTCTTCACCTCAATGCTGGGCGCGCTGGTAGCGCTCGTAGTTTTTACCGGTGGCGCGATCCTTTTGTTTATCGGCTTACTGGGTGCGATCGTGTCTATGACTGGCGATAAAAAAGCCCCAACGATCGATCGCGGTTCTTATCTCGTTTTCGATTTGGCCGTTAACATCACTGATGCGCCTGCGCAGGTGGATTTCACTCAGTTTACCGGCGGTCATGCTTCTACGCTTCAGCTTCGCGCTGTGACTCGGGCTATCCGAGGTGCTAAGACAACCCGTCTTGGCTTATCTCGAAGCGGTAACAACGAAGGACTACTATCTCGCCTCGGTCGCAACCGACATCACGCTGGATCCTTTCGGTATGATTATCATGCCCGGGCTTGCGAGTGAACCGATGTTTTACACGGGCGCTTTTGAGAAATTTGGCATCGGTGTGCAAGTGACCCGCGTCGGCAAATACAAATCTTTCGTCGAACCCTTTACGCGTAAAAATATGAGCCTTGAAAGCCGGGAGCAAACCCTGAAGTTACTCAACGACCTCTGGGGCTCGATGCTCGACGACATGGCGCAAGGTCGCAGTCTGAATCGCGAAAAGATACAATCCGTCGTCGACGCCGAAGGGATCATTCGCCCCGAAAAAGCCAAGGCCGCTAAACTCGTGGATCGAATCGCCTATCGTGACGAAATCATTTCCGAACTACGCAAAAAAACCGGCCCCTCGGCGCAAGATAAGATCACCTTCAAACAAATCGAAATCGCGGCCTACGCTAAAATGTCCAAAGATGTGGCCATTACTTCTACGAAACCTGCAGCGGATGAGGCTAAGTCAGTCGGCACTGGACGCGGTAAAGTCGCGATCATTTACGCCGAGGGTAGTATCGTAGATGGCATCGGTGAAAGCGGTGAGATCGGCGGCGTGAAATTCGCCCGTGAAATTCGTCGCCTTCGCCAAGATGATACCGTGAAGGCCATCGTTCTTCGGGTGAACAGTCCTGGTGGCAGCGCTTCAGCCTCGGAAAATATAGCCCGCGAAGTGCGACTCGCGCGCAAACTCAAACCGGTGATTATTTCCATGGGCACTTATGCGGCCTCGGGCGGTTACTGGATCGCTGCGGATGGTGATCGCATTTTTGCGGAGCCCACGACCATCACTGGGTCAATTGGAGTTTTTGGTCTGCAATTCGACGTGCAGAAACTCGCCAATAACGTTGGTTTCACATTTGATGTGGTGAAGACGGGTAAATACGCAGACGCCATCACCATCACGCGGCCCAAGACCGACGACGAACTCGCAATTTTTCAAAACATGGTCGACTGGATTTATGGTGAATTTGTTGGCAAGGTGGCCACGGCTCGGAAGCTTAAAAAAGAAGACGTACAAGAAATAGCCCAAGGCCGTGTGTGGTCGGGAGCTGAAGCGAAAAAACTCGGCTTGGTGGATGAGCTCGGTGGACTTGATGATGCGATCCAGTTCGCGGCGACCAAGGCTGGACTCGGGAAAAACTACCGACTGATCGAGTATCCTTTGAGAAAGGAATTAGCCGAGACGATCGGCGAACTCATGGAGCGATTTAATCCCGATGCTCACGCTCAAGCCCTTGGCGTCATTGGTCAAATCACCGCGCGGTTGAAACACGATCTCGCCACACTTAAGACGTTCAACGATCCTCAAGGCATCTACGCGCGTATGCCGATGGAGCTCTCGCTGCGTTAACTCAAAAAAATCATGGATACCACGCTGACTCACGACACCCCGGCCACCGCTATTCCCTCGGGCGAGGCGCTCACTTTGAGCGCTGGCGCCAGCGTGTACATCACCCAAACTCTCGGCGGGAACGTCACCGTGCGCACCGACCGTGGTCTATTTCGCATAGCGGCTGAAAATACCGGCGCATTGGCGGGTTACACCCCTGTCGTCGAGGCCGTGAACGTTGTAGCGGGCGCCTTGAGTGAACAAGCGATCTGGGCGGCACTTAAAACGTGTTTTGATCCTGAAATCCCCGTGAACATCGTGGATCTCGGTCTAGTGTATGATTTGGCGATTGATGTACTACCGGATGGCACGCACAGCGTTGAAGCAAAGATGACGCTCACTGCGCAAGGTTGTGGCATGGGGCCGGTGATCGCCGAAGATGCTCGTCAAAAAATCGCGGCCTTACCCACGGTGAGCGCGGCCAAAGTTCACATCGTATGGGATCCCATTTGGACGCCTCAGATGATCTCTCCGGAGGGGCGCAAGACATTGGGGCTGGAATAACCTGCCGCAGCTCTTGCCTCTCCTTTACAATTTTACGGCTTAGCTCTGTGGTCACGCCGACTCCAGTCAGCCACAGGCTCAGGGACGAGCTGCAGGAGGCGGGGTTTTCGCTGTGACAAAACGAAACACGTAGTAAGTGGCCGGCGTTGAGCCGACGTTGCGCATGCCATGCAGATCGTTGGACGCGTAGAAGAACACGGAACCCGTACTAGCGCGCTGCGTCTCGCCATTGATGGTAACTTCGAGAGTACCTTCTTTGATTAGGATCATTTCCTCGTCGGGATGGCGGTGCGGCGGATGCGGCACTTCACCCGGGCGGATCGTGGTGACATGCCCTTCTAAATTATTGAGCGTGAGTGTGGGCGCATCAAAGAGTTCGCGCCGCTCACCCGTTTTAGTCGGCTTGACGGCCAATTTGGCCCAATCGATCACCGTGGATTTGGTTACTGATTTCGGTGCTTCCGCAGCATTTAGATTCCAGGCAACTGGAATTACCAAACAGCAGATAAGTGTTAGAATTTTCATAACAAAAGGCGCGGGGCGGGGGAATTTAAGCTGACACGGGTTAGGTGATGAATCGTGCTGATCCTTGAAAATATCCATGAAATCACTCCTTCGTCACTCCTTGTTTGGTTACGTCGTAGCTTTACTGAGCTCGACTTCGTTTTTATTAGCCGCGGTCGAACCTGCGATGCTCCTTAACGACCCGACGGTGAAAGCGGCCCTAGCCGCCGTGGAACGTAACGAGCCGGAAACGCTCAATCTACAAGCTCGCCTTACGGAAATTCCGGCGCCCCCATTTAACGAGACGGCGCGCGGTCTTGAGGTGAAACGTCTCTTTGAGCAACTCGGTCTTAAAGAAATACGGGTGGATAAAGTGGGCAACGTCATTGGCGTGCGCCCTGGCGCTTTGGCCAAGCCCAATGTCGTCGTAGCCGCCCATCTCGACACGGTGTTTCCCGAAGGAACTGATGTGCGTGTCAAACGTGACGGCAAGTTTCTGCGCGCTCCTGGTATTGGTGACGATGGACGCGGACTAGCCGCAATGCTGAGCGTCATCCGCGCGCTTGACGAAGGCGGCGTTAAAACCACCGGCTCGATCACTTTCGTGGCCAACGTCGGCGAAGAGGGGCTCGGAGATCTCCGAGGCGCTAAGGAATTATTTAACGTAACGCTTAAAGGAAAAATTGATTCTTTCATTTCGATCGAGCCTGGCAGCCAAAACCGCATCACTAATGCCGGTGTCGGCAGCTATCGTTATCGGGTCACGTTCAAAGGCCCAGGCGGACATAGCTACGGCGCCTTCGGCATGGCTAACCCCATTCACGCGCTCGGGCGCGCGATAGCCAAGATCGGCGATATCACCGTACCGGCTACGCCTAAGACCACCTTCAATGTCGGTCGCATCAACGGCGGCACTTCAGTCAACTCTATCGCCTTTGAAACGTGGTTCGAAGTCGACATGCGCTCCGAGACGATGGCCGCGCTCGACTCCGTCCGTGATCAATTCAATGCCGCAGTCGCCGATTCCGTAAAAACGGAAAACGCTCGCTGGAAAAATCGCGGTGCGGTTTCCGTCGATATCGAATTGGTCGGTTTACGTCCCGCGGGACAGACGCCCGAAGACTCTGCAATTGTTAAAATCGCTAGCGCATCCGTTACGGCGATCGGTAGCCTGCCTTCTTTGAGCGTGGGAACGACTGATTCCAATCTCCCGAAGCAGGTCGTCATTCCTTCCTTGGGCGCAGGTTCGACGGATTCTAATGTTCCGATGCAGCTGGGTATTCCCGCCGTCACTCTTGGCGGCGGTGGTGAAGCCAGTCGCGCGCATTCACTGGACGAATCGTTTGATTCAACGAACTCCCATCTCGGTCCCCAAGCGGTTTTGCTCACGGTCGTAGCCTTGGTGCGTTAAACGGGATTTTCACTACGCTCGCCGGGTAAAGCCGGCGGGTTTTTTTGGCCAATACAGACGCTTAAAATTTACGAAATATTGCGCTCGCCAGCGGTCGCTTCAATACGCCGAATCCCGCTGTGCCCCTCGTCTTTTTTTATGCTCTGGTTGTGTTGCTGGGAATTCTTAGCATGGGCTTCCAGCTTCTCGCCTCGCGGCTGCTCAACCCGTTTTTTGGCTCCTCGTTGATCGTGTGGGCTTGGTTGATTTCGACTTTTTTGGCGGCCTTCAGTCTGGGTTCGATCATCGGCGGTTGGATCAGTAATGCGCCTCAGAGCCAACGCGAACGTAGCCAGTGGATTGTAGGTGCGATCGCGGTAGGTTCGCTTGCATTCACGGCTTTTCTAGGGCGCGCGATGCTCGCGCAGATCGAGATCGCGTTTGCCGAAATCACCTCAGGCCTTCTTGTTGCTTGCCTGGCTTTGTTTTTTTTACCGGTGACCACCTTGTCGTCGTTTGGTCCGCAATGCGTTCAATATCTGGCTTCGCGCGGTACGCCACCGGGTAAGGCCTCGGGTCTAATCTACGGCGTGAGCACGTTGGGCAATATAGCGGGGGTGATGCTTACGGCTTTCTTGCTGATTCCGCACTTGCCTGTATCGACGCTGCTTTATTTGTGGCTCGGCGTGGCGCTGGTTAATCTCACTGCTTTGATTTTGTTGCTGCGATCATCCCCGACGCCTTCCGCTCAATGAAACCACGACGCCCACTAATTTGCTGCATTATTTTGCTTTTAAGCGGCGTGTTCACCTCACGCGCCGCGCAGGCGCCTGATTACATCGAAAATCACGACACGCTCTATAACAATCTCACGGTAGAAAAGCGCGGTACAGTCGTTGAACTTCGCGCACGTTCCCGCGCCGGCGAATACCTTGAGTCTGCCGTCGATTTGGCGGATCCGTTGCGTCTGGTCGTGCCATATACGCGCTCGTTGTTCACTGCGGCTTTCTTCGAACCGAAGCCGACGAACGTGCTCATGATCGGACTTGGTGGTGCAGGCTTCCACCGTGTGTTTACGCATGCGTTTCCGTCCGCGCGGCTGCAATCGGTTGAGCTCGACCCCAAGGTTTGGGAGCTTTGCCAGGAGAAGCTCGCCTTCAAGCCGACGGCGCAAACGCCAGTCGCTGTGATGGACGGACGTCTTTTTGTGAAACGTAATCGCGAGCGTTGGGACTGGCTCATCTTGGATGCGTTTCGCGGGGGTTTCGTGCCGCCGCATCTAAAGACCCAAGAATTTTATCGTGAGTGTTCTGCCCGACTCAGCGATCGAGGGGTCTTTGTAACCAATCTGCATCAAGACACGGAGCTTTTCGCCGCGGACCTTCGTACGATTCAGAGTGTCTTCCCGCACGTGTTCCTTTTTCAGACCCACGGTCGCGGCAACGTGATCGTCTGTGCTCTTAAATCCGCCGGATCCGATCTTGCGCGGGCGCCTGACATTGCGGCGCTGGAAAAATTAAACCCCAAGCTCGCTTCGAAATTGGACCTCGACGCATTGGCCGCCGAACTCTTGCCGTTTCCAGTAGAACTTGCGGCCAGGGCCTACATTCTGACGGATGACTTTTCACCGGTTGAGTTTCTTGACGCGCTCAAGACCAACAACACCAAGGCGCGCTAAACTCACTTTACTCTCACTATGTCACTGACCATCGGCATCGATTCCGGCACCCAAAGCGTCAAAGCCATCGTCCTAGATCTGGTTACGCGCAAAGTCATCGCTGAAGCGCGCGCCCCGCATAAGTTGATCGAAGGCTTGCCCCTTGGTCACATGGAGCAACACCCGCAGGATTGGACTTCGGCCCTAGATTTTGTGCTCTCCGACGTCGCTGCGCAGATCGGCTCAGCGCAAGCCCAACGCGTACGCGCTATTGGCGTGTCGGGTCAGCAACACGGTTTTGTCGCCTTGGACGAAAACGGTGATGTCATCCGTCCCGCAAAATTATGGTGCGACACGAGCACAACAGCGGAATGCGCGATCCTGACAAAGAAACTGGGTGGGCCCAAGGCCGCGATCCGTCTTACCGGCAATCTCATCCTGCCGGGATTTACTGCGCCAAAGATTTTGTGGCTTAAGCGCCACGAGCCTGAGAACTACAAATTTTTGCGCCACGTGCTGCTGCCTCACGATTATCTCAATTATTTCCTCACGGGTAATTTTTCTATGGAGTATGGCGACGCTTCTGGATCGGCTTTAATGGACGTGCGAACCCGCACTTGGTCTAAAGCTGTCATTAAAGCTATCGATCCGAAACTCGCCGGTTATCTACCGAAAATTACCGCCTCACACGAAGCAGCAGGCATCTTGCGACCTGACTTAGCGGCGAAATATGGATTTCCTGAAAACACCGTCATCTCGGCTGGTGGTGGTGACAACATGATGGGTGCGATTGGCACAGGCAACGTTGTCCCTGGAGTGGTCACCGCTAGTTTCGGCACCAGCGGTACGATCTATGCCTATGCGAACAAACCGGTGATTGATCCTCAGGGTGAAATCGCGGCGTTTTGTTCTTCGAGTGGGGGTTGGTTGCCGTTGCTCTGCACAATGAACGTCACGACGGTGACCGAGCATGTGAGGGCGCTGTTCGGGCAGGACCATACCGCACTCAACGCGGCCATCGCCGCCGCACCGGCGGGGGCAGGCGGACTGCTGTTGTTACCTTATTTGGCGGGCGAACGCACGCCCAACGTCCCGATGGGCTCCGGCGTGTTGCTCGGTTTAAACGCGCAGACTTTTAGCTCCGGCCATATCGCCCGCGCAGCCATGGAGGGCGTTACCCTCGGGATGAATTACGGACTCCGCCGCTTGGCTACCCTCGGCGTGAAGGCGAAAGAAATTCGTGTGACGGGTGGCGGTGCAAAGTCAGCGGTGTGGCGTCAAATAATGGCGGATGTTTTCGGTGTGCCCGTGGTTGCGATGGTGGAAGATGAAGGTGCGGCCTTGGGCGGTGCGCTCCAAGCCGCGTGGTGTGTCGCGCTGCGTGATGGAAATAAAAAAGCCCGGCTCACCGATTTCACGGCTGGAGCAGTGGCCCTGGATGAATCTACCCGTTGCCAACCAAATCCGGCTAACCTCGCACGTTACCGCGCGATGCAGGCAGTGCAGGACAAGCTGAGTCTTGCGCTACGCGAAGTGTTTGAAATGCAACGTGCACTGGCTGCGAGGTGATGCGCGCCAAGTTACGTTCGTATTATTTGGTGATGGCTACGTCGTTGAGTCCGATTGAACCGAGCGCGAAGGCAAAGCGGTAGGCGGTCTCGCGTAACGCATCGTAACGCCCGCTCGCGCCACCGTGTCCCGCGGCTAGATTCGTGTGCAGTAGTAACGCGTTTTTTCCGGTGTTCATTTTGCGGATTTTGGCGATGAGTTTCGCGCCCTCCCAGTACGGCACTTGCGAATCGTTGAGCGAGACGTTCATCAAAATATGGGGATGATCGACGGCGCGCACGTTATCATAGGGCGAATAGGCGCGCATCCACGCGTATTCGGCTGCAATGGTAGGATTACCCCATTCGATGTATTCGCTGGTTGTGAGCGGCAATGAAGCGTCGAGCATGGTGTTGAGCACGTCGACGAACGGTACATCGTAGATCGCGGCATTAAACAGCTCAGGGCGAAGATTGACGACAGCCCCCATGAGCAATCCGCCAGCGCTGCCACCGTTGATGACGAGTTGGTTTGAGCGTGTGAATTTTTCCGCGACGAGGTGCTCTGCGCAGGCGATAAAATCCGTAAAGGTTGTCATCTTTTGCGCCATACGTCCGGCTTCGCGCCAAGGTTCGCCGAATTCACCGCCGCCGCGGATGTGCGCGATCGCAAAGATGACGCCGCGATCCAGCAAGCTCAGGCGTGAGGTATTAAAAGAAACAGGCATGCTGATGCCGTAGCTGCCGTATGCGTATAGGTAGAGGGGTTGCGCGCCGGGACGACGCAGGTCTTTGCGGTAAACAATGCTCATAGGCACCCGCGTGCCATCCTTGGCTCGAGCCCAAATGCGTTCACTCGCGTAGCGTGACGCATCATAACCGCTGGGAATTTCTTGTTGTTTTAAGATGGTGCGTGCTTTCGTGGTGAGGTGATAGCTGATGATTGAACGCGGTGTGACGAGCGATTGATACGTGAATCGAATTTCCTCGCTGGCAGGCTCAGGGTTATTCTCCAACGAAATCTCGTAGACGGGCTCAGGTGTGGAGATGCGGTGGCTTGAGTGGCTGCTATCCTCGATGACGCGGAGGTGTGGCAGTCCATCTTCGCGTTCACTCAAAACCGTGTGTGTGGCGAACAGGTCAAAGTCATCGAGCTTCACGGCGGCTTGGTGCGGCACGAATTCAACCCAATGCGCGTGCTCGGGCGTGGCGATAGGCGCGGTGACGATGCGGAAATTTTTTGCGTGATCGTTCGTGCGGAAATAGAAAAGTCCGTCGCGATAATCGGCGCGGGTTTCGATGTCGTTGCGACGAGCGGCGATGATGCGCCAATTGATGTTGGGGGTAGCAGTCGGTAATGCGCGAATTTCAGTCGTGGTTTTGCTTTCGCTGGTGGCGAAGAGCCAAGCGCCATCACGCGAGCGGCTGAGGCCGAGGTCAAAGAGTTCATCTTTCTCCTCGTAGAGCCAGGTAACGGCTCCCGATTTCAGCTCAAGTCGACCGAGTCGATAAGAGCGTTTAGAGACGGCGTCTTCTTGCGTAAAAAAGAGGGTTTGATGGTTTGCGGCCCATTCAAGCGAGGTGACCCGTTGGATGCCGAGTGCACGCGTCTCGCCGGTGCTGAAATTTTTAAGTTGGAGCGAATATTGGCGGTAGCCGGTGGGATCGATGGTGTAGGCGAGAAGCTGGGAGTCATCGCTGATTTTGTAGGCTCCGACTGCCATGTAGGGCTGGCCCGAAGCGAGAACGTTGAGGTCGAGGGTGATCTGCTCGGGCGCATCGAGAGTGCCGGCGCGGCGCGCATAGAGAGGGTATTGTTTCCCTTGTTCGGTGCGGGTGTAATACCAGTAACCACGACGCAAAACGGGCGGGGCTGAGTCTGTTTCCTTAATCCTTCCTAGCATCTCTGCATAGAGTTTTTCCTGAAGTGGTTTAGTCGATGCCATTACGGCATCGGTGTAATTGTTTTCCGCTTCGAGGTGTTTGACGACCGCAGGATTTTCTTTTTCCCGAAGCCAAAAATAGTCATCGATGCGTCGATCTCCGTGCACCGAAACGTCTTTGGGTTTTTTCTCAGCAATAGGCGGCTGGGCGGAATTGAGTGCGAGTTGGGCCAGAGCGGGTAGGGCGGTCATACTGAGAATTGGAAGGAGAAGGAAACTACGGTGAAGTCTCATGGGGTGAGAGTGTGGAGCGGACTACTGGGGAGCAAGGCGTAGTCGGTTGGCATTCGGACTGTCTGAGCATGGGGCCGTGCAGTGCTTCGTGTGCCGCTTGCTAACAACTCATGTGCGCTGTCGTAGTCATACCCAATTGGTGATCAGCCATTTTTCTTAATAATTTTTCTATGAATATCTACCGAAGCTTTCTATTTATTGCCTGGATTTTTCTCGGCGTGAAATTGGTCGCGGCTGAACTGTCAGTGCAGTGGCTTGAGCGCACGCCACCTGCGGTAAATGTCGGCGTGAGTTTTGGTGTGCCGTTTAAACAAGGTGAGTGGCAACCCGCCGATGTGTTGTCGGCACAGGCGAGTTTGGGTCAACAAGTGCCAGCTCAAACTTGGCCCCTGGCGGTTTGGCCGGATGGCTCGATAAAATGGCTCGGGGTGGCCGTGAGTGGCGGGCCCAAGCTAGGCGGGCCGTTGCGTTTGGCGAAAGGCGTCGCCGCTGTTCCGGCGGTGGCCTTGACGGCGACTCAAGACGCGAACGGTGTAACCGTGGATACCGGCGTGATCCAGTGTCGTCTGGCGGCTCGTGGTGCGGCGTTTATGGAGTCTTTAAAGATCGCGGGCCGGGAAGTCGCGCGCGAAGGACGGTTGGTCGCGCTTTCGGAAGACCGGGCCGAGTATGCGATCTCGGGCACGCTGCGAGAGGAGTTTTTTGAAAGCGAAATCTCTCGGGTAACGCTCGAACAAGCCGGACCGGTGCGCGCGGTGGTTAAAATTGAAGGTCTGCACCGTGCGTTGCGGGGTGGTCGAGGTTGGCTGCCGTTTACCGTGCGGCTTTATTTTTCAGCGGGCGTCGAAGCCGTGCGGATGGTGCACACGTTTATTTTTGATGGTGATCAGGAGAAAGATTTTATCCGTGGTCTGGGAGTTCGTTTCACGGTGCCACTGCGTGAGGAAATGCAGAATCGACACGTGCGTTTCTCCGGTGAGGGTACAGGCCTCTGGTCTGAGCCGGTGCAACCTGCGGTGGGTCGTCAGGGTCGATTCGCGGCGAAGGCGGATGGCTCCGATATTTATCTCGATCAACTCGCGGGCAAACCTGTCCCGAACCGTGATCGACTGAATGCTCGAGGCGTGAATCTCCTCGAACAATGGGCGGTGTGGGATTCTTTCCGGCTCATACAACCTAATGCGGATGGTTTCAGCGTCGAAAAGCGGACGAATTCGGCTAGTGCTTGGATTCCTGCGGGCGCAGGGAAACGGGCTTCGGGGTTAGTTTATGTCGGCGATGTGAGTGGTGGATTAGCTGTGAGTTTAAAAAACTTTTGGCAGTCCTATCCAGCTGCGCTCGAAGTGCAGCACGCCTCGACTTCGGCAGCGGAATTGACCGTTTGGCTTTGGACGCCGGCTGCGCCGAGTATGGATTTACGCCATTATGATATCAAAGCACATGGACTCGAGGCGGTTTATGAGGACGTCCAACCTGGATTCAGCACCGCGACAGGAGTCGCGCGTACCAGCGAACTCACGCTCTTTCCTAGTGCCGCTGTTCCAACCAAGTCCGAGACCGTCGCGCAGGCGGAGGTAGGGCGCGCGCCTCCCGTGTTGGTGTGCCCACCCGAAGTGTTGCATCAAGCGCGAGCCTTCGGGTTGTGGAGCCTGCCGAATCGATCGACCCCGTTTAAAAAGACCATAGAAGACGGCCTCGATGAGACTTTGGCTTTTTATCAGAAGGCCGTGGAGCAACATCGTTGGTATGGTTTCTGGGATTTCGGCGATTTTATGCACAGCTACGATGCTGATCGTCATGTTTGGCGCTACGACCTGGGCGGCATGGCTTGGGACAACTCCGAATTGGGGACTGATATGTGGTTATGGTATTCGTTTTTGCGCTCAGGTCGTGCGGATATTTTCCGACTCGCGGAGGCCATGACGCGACATACAGGGGAAGTGGATTGCTACCATCTCGGGCGTTTCGCCGGCCTCGGCTCTCGTCACAATGTTCGGCACTGGGGTTGCGGCGCTAAAGAGGCGCGGATTAGCCAGGCGGCGTACCGGCGTTTTTATTATTACCTGACAACGGATGAGCGCGTGGGCGATCTCATGCGTGAGATGACCCTCGCCGACTACGCAGCGACGGAGTTGGATCCGATGCGGTTGGCTCAACCGGCGACTGAAGCGGAGAAAAAAATTGCGCCAGGTCGTGTAAGACTCGGACCAGATTGGCTAGCTTTTGTGGGTAATTGGATGACGGAGTGGGAACGCACGGGCGACACGAAGTGGCGCGATAAAATCCTTGCCGGCATAGACAGCCTCAGCGCCATGCCGCTTGGGATGAAGAACGGTAAAAATCTAGTTTTTGGCTATGATCCCAAAACCAATCAACTATTCGCACTTTCCGAGGTAGCGGGAGATTACAATCTGGCGACCATCATGGGTGGCGGTGAAGTGGCAATCGAACTCGGCGAGATGCTCAATGATCCGCGTTGGGACAAACTCTGGCTCCAGTTTTGTCGACTCACGACGGCCTCCGCCGAGGTCATTCGCCAAGACATGATCACTGGCAACGAAGGCGATGGGGATGCACTTTACGCCCGTCCCGACCGGCTCGCGGCTTACGTTTATTATAAAACCAAAAATCCAGCCTTCGCCAAGCGGGCGCTAGGTGGCGGCGGTTTTGGCGGCGGCTTTCGAGCGAGTGGAGCGCCGATGCGTCGTATTGAAGGTCCCGAAGTACTAAATTCCATCGATGAATCTCCGAGGGTCAGTACCAACAGCGCAGCGCAGGCGGGGTTGTTGGCGATCGAAATTTTAGAGCTCTGCGCCGATCAACTGCCCATCGAAGCGCCAGCTCCGAGACGGGAGGAGACCGAGTCTGCTGCAGGACCGCGAACACGGCGGACACCGCGGGCGCCTTAAGCGATTACACGTCGACCGAGGATAATTAGATCGCGTTCCACGTCGTCTAGTACCGCGACGCGGGGTAAATGCGCCCATTGCGTGAAACCATGGCGCTTGAACAAACGCAGGCTCGGTTCGTTGTGCCCGAAAATATATCCGGTTAGGGAATGAATCCCGAGGGCTGGGGCACGAGTGATGAGTTCCTCTAAGAGCCAGCCGCCGAGGCCAAGGCCGCGATAGGATTCGGCCAGGTAGAGTGCAACCATGACAGTACCATCATACGCCGCGCGTAGATAAAAAGAATCAAAGCTGGCCCAGCCACACACGGCGTCGGCGGCGTTTGAATCAACGAGAACCCAAAGCGGCCGAGTCGGTGTCCAGGGATGATACTATTGTAAATTTCGACGATGGCAGGCAGATCGTGCTCTGTAGCCAAACGGAGATGAATCGATGAATGATTCATTTTTTGATGAATCGCAGCAGCCATGCGAGCAGTAGAGCCCCGGCGGTCGCAAATAGAAATTGGGCGAGCATGCCGTTGGCTGAAACCCCAATTGCGTTGAACAAGAAACCACCGAGAAAGGCGCCGATCACCCCGACAATGATATTACCTAAGGCGCCGAATCCTCGGCCCTTGATGATAACGCCACTTAGCCAACCGGCGAGGGCGCCGATCAACAAAAAGGTAATGAAACCGCCGAGCGACATGCGTGGGGCGGTGTGTGACGGGTTACTTGGCCGCAGCAGCAACCTTCGGGAATTGGAGGCGAACGATCGCTTCGTTTAGACGCTGACGAAGGATTTCATCTTCCTCGGTCGTCGACTTTTTATAAGTAGTGCGCTCAAGGACACGCTCGGTGAGCTCGATACTGATGACGAAGATGTGGCCGTTTTTGACGAAGAGTTGATTGCCGCGTTTCGCCACGGGTACGGGGCCGCCGGCGATCATTGGAATCTTGTCCATAAACATAGAGCCACCTGGCAGCAAAATGTAGGTGACGAGGGAACCGTCGACGGCGCCGGGTATAAACTTGGCGCTTTCAATGGTGGTTTCAGGAAAAGTCTGACGGAAATCGCCGAGCACGTAATTGCTGAAAAAATAAACGAGGTAATCTTTTAGGCCGCGCGTGGACATTTCCCATCGCTGGGTGGCATCTTGCGGGAAAGCAGCGATGCTAATGTGCGTGTTGAAATCGTCCTGAAAGGTGACGACGTTTTCAGTGTCCGTAATGTTGCCACCGAGTTCTGGCAGGACAGGAATGGAGACTTTGAAGGCACCGGTGGGTGAAATGTAGGTGCGACCGTCGACGCGTCCGAGCAGGGGCATGGGCTCGGCGGCGGGTTCGCCTTGGGCGCGGAGGGTGACGCTGCCGACAACGGCGATGAGAGCGGTGAGGAGGACGCGGGAGAAGCAAAACATGGGATTTAGATTAAAGTGATGAGGATGAGGCGCGGACCTTTCAAGCAGCACTTGTAGGCGGAACTACGAGGTGTTGCCAGACTGATACAGGAATATCTTCAGGCCGACTGAGGGCTGAGAGTCCGGCGGCAGTGAGTTGTTCCAACCATGCGGCGGCGACCGCAGGGGGCACAAGGTGCCGCAGTAGGGAACCGATCTGTTTGCGGCGTTGCTGAAAGCAGCCACGGATGACGGATTTTGTTGGTCGGTCGAAAATAAATGGCGTGGGCTGACGCACCAGATTCAGTAGATACGATTCGACGTCGGGGCGCGGGTGAAAGCAAGCGGCAGGCACTTTGTGACCGGGTGCGATGGCGTAGGCAGCTTGGAGGAAAATCGAGATAGCGCCGAAGGATTTACTTCCTGGGTTGGCAGCGTAGCGCTGGGCGGCTTCTTGCTGCAGCATGAGCACAAGTGTGGAGGGCAGAGCGCCTGTGAGAATGCCGTCGAGCCAGGGTGTCGCGATGGCGTACGGAAGATTAGCGACGACTTTGAAATTAACCTCAGACGGTGAAGGCGAGTACCCAGCGAGTGGGTGTTCAACGGCATCGCCGAAGAGTAAATGCAGGCGCTCGAGAAACTGGGGGAGCAACGCGGTCGTGAGGTGTGCGAAAAGGCGTTCGTCACGTTCTATGGCATATACTGTGGCACCCGCGGCGAGGAGCGCTTCAGTCAGAGTTCCTAGGCCGGGGCCGATCTCAATCACGGTGTCGCTGGGGGCGACGCCGGCGAGCGCGAGTGATTTGTGGACGATGTTGCCGTCGACGAGAAAATTTTGGCCTAGAGACCGTTTAGGGTGATGACCAAGAGCTACGAGCAAATCGCGAGTGGCGGTAGGAGAAAGCGGCATGAATTATTCGTTGGTATCGTCCTCGAGGTGAAATTTGTGGAGGTAGCGATGAATCAAAGGTGCCAACATGATGCCTGCGGTGCTGATGAGGGCGATACCACAATAAATGGCGTAGAATCCTGCGAACAGTTTGACTCCATCGGAGTGGAGCTGGGAAAGCGGGCCCATGCCGGAAAGAATCATCGCTGCATCGAGAAACGCATCAATCCAAGCTAAGCCACCGAGCCAATGATATCCGGCCATCCCGATCAGCAGCGAAACCGTGATCAGTGCAATCCCGACCACGACGCTGCGGCAAAGACGTCGAATAAATTCTCGGCGCGGTAGCAGTCCTGCGGCGGTGAGTCGGGACATTTTGGGCATAATGCCGATGGGTAAGTTATCAGTTGGCGCGAAATGACTTAATCAAAGCGCTAGGATCGAGCGCTTTCATGAGCGCTTCCCCGACGAGTACGGCATGGGCCCCGCAATCACGTGCACGAGCCGCATCGGCTGGGGTGTGGATGCCGCTCTCACTGACGGCGGTAATATGTTTGGGGAAAAGTGGGATTAGGCGCTCGCTAAGACCTAGGTCGGTTTTAAAAATGGCGAGGTCGCGATTATTAACCCCGATGATCTTCGCGCTTTGGGCGAGTGCGCGAGTAAGTTCATTTTCGTTATGAATCTCAAAAAGTGAGTCCAGTCCTGCAGCCAGAGCGGCGGCATGCAGAGCGGCGATTTCGTCGTCGTTGAGCGCGCGCACTATGATGAGAATGGCGCTGGCGCCGGCTTGGCGGGCTTGCAGGACCTGAATCGGATGAACGAAAAAATCTTTCCTGATGCAAGGCAGCGCGGGCGGGGATTGGCGGAAATGCGTGGTGACGGCGACGAGGTCGTCGAGGGTGCCGCCAAAATATTTTTCGTCGGTGAGTACTGATAAGGCGCTGGCGGCGGCTGTGCGGTATTTGGCGGCTTGCTCAGGTGCAGCGATGCCCGTGGCAATGGCACCAGCCGAGGGCGAGCGGCGCTTAATTTCAGCAATGACGGCGAGTTGGCCATCGGAGCGGCGCAGTGCGCCGGCAAAAGAGGGCACAGCGGGCAAGGCGGCATGTAACGCCCGCAACTCTTCGAGAGGCACAGGGCGCACTAGACTTGCGATTTCCTGGCGCTTCCAGGCCATGATTTCAGTAAGCTTATCGGACATCGAACTGTTACGAAACACACGGAATAGACGGAAGACAAAGCGGAAAAATTTCCGTGTCTTCGTCGCAGGCAGTGGCCTAAATCAAGAAACGATGAATGCGATGGACGAATTAAAGGCTACGATTGCAAGACTACGGGCACCCGACGGTTGCCCTTGGGACCAAGAGCAAACACATGCCTCGCTGGTTCGTTGCCTGATTGATGAAGTGAGCGAGTTGATCGACACGATTGATCGCGGCGACTTGCCGCATATGCGCGAAGAGCTTGGCGATGTGTTAATCCAAGTCGTTTTTCATGCACAGCTGGCCGCGGAAAAAGACGCATTTACAATCGAAGATGTCGCGCGCGAGGTGAACGAGAAACTTGTACGCCGCCATCCGCATGTATTTGGCTCGGGTAAGCTCGGTACTTCTGAGCAAGTCCTTGTACAATGGGAACAGATCAAAGCGCAGGAGAAAAAAAACGGGCCTGTTGCATCTGGAGTTTTTAAAGATCTGCCGGCGCGGTTACCGGCCTTGATGTTTGCCGAGGCGGTCTGGAAGCAGATTGAAAAAAAATCATTGCCCGTGGCCAGCGTAGTGGACGTCGCGCAGGTGCGAGCGCTCGGCTCTAAATTAACTGAAGCTGAGCTGGGTAAAATGTTGTTTGAGGTGACGGCTGCGGCGCGCAGCAACGGGCTCGACCCCGAAGGCGCGCTGCGGTTGCACGCGACTAAGGTAATGCGTGATGTCGAAGCCCAAATCTCCCGCGCTTAAACTGCCACCGCCCGATACCGTGGCGGAGTGGTGGACGCCCTTTGCGGAGCACTTGGCCCTCGAGCGCCGGTGCTCGGCGTACACTGTACGCAACTATCAACAGGCGTTTGATGATTTCTGGCGCTGGGCGCAAACGGCGGGGGTTTGGGCGCGAGGAATCGACGCACTCGAATCGCGAGAAGTGCGCGATTTTGTGATCGAGGCGCGCAGCCGTTTTGACCGTCGGACGCTACACAACCATGTCTCCGGCTTGCGGACTTGGGCCAAGTTTTGGCAACGCCGAGGCGTGCTGAAACGTAATCCCTTTGTCGGCGTACCGTTGCCGAAACTTGAGAAACGATTGCCGCAATTTCTGACAGAAGAACAAATGAAGCGTTTGCTTTTGGGGCCGCAGCGCTTGATCGAAAATGAAAGTGCATCGCCTCAGATCGCGTGGCGGGATCGGCTCGTGATGGAGTTGCTGTATGGCGGCGGTTTGCGTGTGAGTGAAGTCGCGGGATTGAATTTTGGCGCTGTAGATTTCTCCAACGGAGTTGCTCGGGTCGTCGGCAAGGGACGCAAGGAGAGATTATGTCCGCTGGGACGTGTAGCCATCGCTGTGTTGACTAAGGTGCGAGACGAAATTGCGCGTAAGGTTGGGCCGGATGATCCCGTGGTGTCGAATCCTGATGGCACGCGGATGAGCGTGCGGGCGATTCAGTTGATGTTGAAACGGTATTTATCCTTGGCCGAATTGCCGCTGGAGCTCACTCCGCATAAGCTGAGGCATTCCTACGCTACGCATTTGTTGAATGCGGGTGCGGATTTAAGGCTGGTGCAGGAACTATTGGGTCACGCGCAACTGACGACGACACAGGTTTACACACATGTGAGTGTGGCTCGGTTGCGGGAGATTTACGCCAAGGCTCACCCGCGTGCGTGAGGTTTTAATTGCGCTCGTTTAAAGCGTGATACGGCGCGTGGTAGCGTTACCAGCGGCGTCGTAAAGAGTAACCTCCGCGGCCGTGGCACTAGCGGTACGGGCGAGTGGAATTTCTATGGCAAATGTTTCATCTCGAGCGTCGCGGATGCCGTCGGTGGGCTGTTCGACGGTTTCATGGGTTCCGTTGTTGAGGATGATTTCCGCGCCTTCGAGCAGGGAGAGCGCATCGCGGCCGTGAATCGTGAATTTCAGGCCTGTAGTCGTGCGGGTTGCCGTTGCATCGAGAATGAGGGGCGGGGAGTGATCGACGAGGAGTTGATCGGTTTCGAAGGTTAGACTCAGGCGTTCGGCGCTCGCGCGCGGTGCGATTTCGGTGGCGATCAGTCGGCTGAAATATATGCCGTCCGGCAGTCGGGCAGTGTCAAAAACGATGTAGGGCTCGCGGCTGGACACAGCAAGATCGGTCCAAGTAGATTCATTTTCACGACGAATTGAGAACGTTGCGGTGAGGTTGTCGCCATCGGGATCGGCGAGCGTCCAGAGCGCGATTTGGCTGCCGGGCGAGGGCACAATTTGGCTGGCGAGGAAGGCGGCCTTACTGCGCTTGGCGGCGCCGGCGTCGTCATCTTTACCGCTGGAGTTTAAAATTTGGCTTATAGAGGTGGTTAGACTCGGAGTGGATTCGGACGCGGGAACAAGGGCGAAGTTGGGTGTAAGAAAGCGAAATTCTTGGAGCGTAGGGCGGCGGTTCTGTGGTAGTATGAAGAGTGTAGGTTTTTCGATTTCGAGTGCGTTCGCGTTGGCGGATAATTTGAGACGGAGTTTGGCGTAGCGGCCGCGTAAGGCCGCGCCGCGCCAGGCAGGGTCAGCGGCGTCAGGAGCGTTGAGCGCTATCCAGTCTGTCCATCCTTCGATCTCGTCACTGCCGAAACTGGTTTTGATTTCGAGGCTGAGTTGTTCGCGCGTGAGGTTGCGCAGGTGATCGAAGCGGAGGGCGCCGAGTAGCGCAGGTGTACCGAGGTCGAGGCGGCGAGTCTCGGCGGAGCGTTCGCTGCTGGTGTTAAAATCGAGGACGGCTAGGCCGGGGGTATTGTTGCGCAGTAGCAGGAAGCGGCCAGGTGCGCCCGGGATCGGAGCGAGGGCGTTGAGTTGGCTCGAGGTGCTGCCGGCAAAGGTGAGGGGGAGGCGATTTTTTAAATCGTAGCCTAGGAGTTCGCCAAGTTCGCCGCCAGCAATCAGCAGCGTATCGCCGGTGCGCGCGAGTTGGTAGAAGGCGAGATTGTTGCGGGTGACGAGA
>RGAX01000080.1 GCA_009919985.1 Opitutaceae bacterium | reverse complement strand
CTCCCACCACTGCTCCTTGTCGCGGCGAAAAAGCCAAAGGGTCTTGGGTTCCTTAGTGGAAAAACGCACCCCTCGGTCCGTACCGAGAGCTTCGAAAATCCAGGTGTTAGTCTCGGTTGGCGCGAGGCGTTTCATCTCAAGCGTGAGCGGGACGTTGTGGCCGCCGATCTGCGCGTGGGTGTGCAAGGCGGCGTTGTCCCAAGTATCGCAGGCGGCGACCCCACCTTTACCGTCGGGCCGCTCGGTGTAAATTTTCTGAAGCTGCGCGTATACGCTGGTCGGTTTCCAACCCAGCCGCAGTGGTAAGTGCGCAACGTGGAGCCCGAGGTCATTCATCACTCCGGCCGCACCGCAATACGCGCTCTGGCGCTTCCAATTGATCGGCTTGGCTGGATCGAGATCACTCGAGTGCAAAAACGCGCAGCGCACCTCAATGATGCGCCCGAGCGCTCCGCTGCGTGCCAGTTGATACGCACGCTGCACGCCGGGCAGAAACGGAAACTCGGAGGAAACACGCACAAAACGCCCAAGCCGGTTCGCTTCGTCTCGGATGCGACGCGCCGCCGCAAGATCGATACCGAAGGGCTTCTCCGCGAAGAGATCTTTGCCCGCCCGCAGCACATCGAAATAAATGGCTTCGTGCAGATGGTGCGGCACCGCGACGTAAACCGCGTCGATATCAGAACGCGCAAGCAGCGTACGGTGGTCGGTGTCGAAGTGACGCACCGTAGGCACTTGGCGAAACCAATCGAGCGCCGCGGCATTGACGTCGCACACGGCGACGAGCTCGGGCCGCACCGGACAATCCAGCAGGGCAAACCAGCGGCCAAAGGCACTGGCGACCTCGCGGCCCATGAGACCGGCGCCAATGACGGCGACGCGCACCGGTTGAGCCGAAGTCGTGAAGGATGAAGGGGGCGTGCTCATGCGAGAAATTTCAAAGCAGCTTCGGGTGTAACGCCGTCGTGCACGACCGCCATTAGCGCCCGCGTGATCGCGGCGGGACGAGGGTGCTGAATGATATTACGACCGTAAACAATACCGGCCGCACCTTGCGCCATGAGCGCCGCCGTGCGCGCAAGAATTTCTGCCTCAGGCGCCTTGCTGCCACCGCGTACCAGAACCGGTACGCCGCCGGCCGTCTCAATGATTTTGTGATAAATCGAAACGTCATCAGTCGGATCGGCTTTGATGATGTCGGCACCGAGCTCCACTGCTTGGCGCACGAGCGGGATGATTTTTGCAGGATCCCCATCAACCATGTAGCCACCAGCCTTGGCATTAGGCTGGAAAACCAGCGGCTCAATCATGAGCGGCATTCCGTAGTGATCACAAAGCGGTTTAAGTGCGCAGATGTTTTGGATGCACTGGTCAGTGACTTCGGGCTGTTCCGGAATCCTGAAAAGATTTACGACGACACACGTCGCGTCGAGCCGCACGGCTTGGAGTACGGGCTCGGCGATGAGGCGCGAAAACAACGTGCGCGGCAGCTGAGTGCCATAGACGTTGGCGACATCGGTACGCAGGACGAGGGCGGGTTTGCCCCGCACGGGTAGTTTTTGAAGATGCGCGGCCTGGCCGAGCGTGAGCTGAATCGCATCAGGCGCGGCGTCGACCAACGCGGCAATGGCGCGGGGCAGATTTTCGATGCCGGCGAGAAACGAAGGTTCGTTAAAAAATCCGTGATCGAGCGCGACATCGAAGCAGCGACCGGTCTTGGGATTGAAGAGACGATGGAGGCGGGCGGTTTTCATAGTTTAAAAAATTAAGCTGAAGCGGATTGGGCGACGGCGTGAAGTTTCACGCCATCGCGCTTTAGCGCGGCACAGATAACAGGTGCCGGCATTTGATCGGTGACGAAATCGGTGAATGCGCGCCATGTGGCGAAGCCGATCGGCGCTCGTTGCGTCCATTTCGTGTGGTCAGCGAGCAAGATCGCACGGCGCGTGCGCGCGATAACCTCGCGCTTGATGGCTGCTTCGAGCAACTCAGTCGTGCTCGCGCCATCCGTCGCATCGAGCGCCGAGGCCCCGATAAAAACAAGATCGAAACGCAGATGACTCAGCCAATCCAGTGCCAGACTGCCGACGAGGGCGCGGCTGATTTCTCGCATCTCGCCGCCCACTGATATCAGCGCAGCCTTGCCCGCACGGCGGACATTAAGCAGGGGAAGCGAGTTGGTGAAAATCGTGAGATCATCGCGCTCTAGCAGTAGCCGCCCAAGTTCGAGGGTGGTCGTGCCCGCATCGACAAAAACCGTGGCGCCCGACGGCACTAGACCAAGGGCAAGTTTGGCCAGACGCGCTTTGGCCTTGGTGGCCGCGCGTGCCTTTCGCTCAAAGGCCGGTTCGCCCGCGTGATAGGCGGTATGTAACACCCCGCCGTGGGTGCGAACGAGTTTCCCCACGCGTTGGAGGTGGGCGAGATCACGTCGTAAGGTCGCCGCTGAAACCCCGAGCTCGCGCTGCAAACTGATGACGCCAGCCTGGCGACGCTGCTCAAGCAGCGCGGTAATCTTCAATTGGCGTTCATGAGCGAACATTTTTGATTGCGATCAAACGATCACAAACGCTCATTAACGTTCAGCAAGTTAAATCCTGGAAAAACAATGATCTTTTGGGTGGAAAAATTCTTGCGGATGCGCTTTCCGTCTAGCCAACCGGAAACAAGAAAAACGACCTCCCCGGAGGCGTTCGTGGATTCAGAGATAGTGAACGAAGCTTCGTGATTAATGCCAGATTTGCCACGTCAACTGGCAAATCGGCTGTCAGGTCTGGCCCTCAAAGGTAAAAACTGGCGGAGCGTCTGCGATTTTAACAAGAACATCCGCGGCGCTAATAACTGCATATGAGTTCGAGTTATGCCGGTTTGGCGAACGCGCTTTTTGTCCCGACTGCACTGGGCAACTGCCATGCGCCGCTGCCGAAATTGTGTCTGAACTTGCCGGCGGTTTCGCGTGCAGTAGCTTTCGATCCATGAGTACCCTGCAAGAGATTGAAGCTGCTATCCTCCGTCTCCCGGAAAATGATCGGCTGCATCTTGCTGACACGCTCTTGGGGAGCCTTCCCCTGCCGCCAGCCGCTCACGAACCGGACGAGATTATTGCCGAGGCACTCCGTCGGGATGCGGAGCTTGAAAGCGGCCGGGTGCAGCCGCTGAGCGAAGAGCAATTCTGGGCAGGGGTGCGGCGCCCGCGCGGATGACGCTGGAGTTTCATCCGGCCGTTCAGCAGGACTTCAACGCGGCGATCGGTTATTATGCCGCGGGCGGTGGCGGGCACTTGGCCGATCGGTTAGAGGCTGAGTTACGGGACTGTCTGGCGGCGATCAAGTCCGGGCCGCGGCAGTATGCTTTTTACCAAGGCAGCACCGCGTTCCGGCGTATTCGACTCCGCAGTTTTCCTTACCTTGTCGTCTATCGCGAGAAGGTGGACGTCGAGAGGGTTACAATTCTCAAGCACGAGAAACGCCATCCCTGTTTCGGGATGAAGCGGTGGTGACACGCTTCGCCGAATCGGGCATTTTAACGATTGGCGAGATTCCGTCGGAAAAGGTCTGGAAAGTTCTGGTTTCCGTACCACTCGCCTAGTGTCGGCCGGTGGGTAGAAGCGCGCACCGTAAGTATCCACGATGCTCCGTCGTTGCCGGGCCGCTTCCACAAGAACTTGGCTGAGAATGAAAAAGCAGAGTGCGGCGAAATCAGATTCGCGCTTGGGTTTCCATCGGCCTGCCAGTCGTAGACTTGGTAAAAACTGGCGGAGGAGGAGGGATTTCAACGCGAACCAAAGTGGCGCTAATAAGTGTTTCGAGAGGGAAATTCCGCTGAAATCGGCATCGACCGTGCCCTTCCGTTGCCGGACTTGTTGAGCGAGCGACGAGTTTTTCCGAGCGCCGTCTGGTGAATTCACGCCACTTCGGCCACGCGCGTGAAATTTTCATAGCAACCGATCCATATTCGATGGTCTTGCACACGCGCCATCAGGTTTCCGGGCTGGCCCGGACATAGGGTTGGCTCGTAGGGTCACGATTAACCGCTGACGATGCGCCGGGCATCCTTGAGGAGGAGCACGAGGTGCATCGGGTAACTAGGTAGCGGCGCGAAATCGTAACGCTCGTAAAAGGCTTTGGCTGCCTCGTCCTTGGCATGCACGAGCAACGCGCGCACACCGACCCCCTCGGCAGCGGTCAAAACGCGGACAATCGCGTCCTTGAGCAACCCGGCGCCAAGTCCTTTGCCTTGCCAGGCACGGTCCACTGCCAGTCGAGCCAATAGCACCACCGGAACGGGGTGGCGCGGTGCGCCCTTTTGCAGGCGGGGCGGTGAATCCGCATAGAGGATCTGTGATGCAGCCAAACTATAATAGCCGACAACGATATGGCTGTCAGTTGTCGCCACGTAGGACTTGGCCGTCCCGGATTGGTGGTTGCCCAAGGCGTGGCGAGATAAGAACTCGTTGAGCGCCGGAGCACCGCAGTCGAATGCAGCAATTTGGTGATGCGCTCCCAGCGGCTCAGGTCGATTGAGCGGTGCGGGCGAAGACATCGGGAGCCATCAGAAGTTTTCGTAGACGGGGCAAGTCACGCGCTGGCGCGTCCAACCGCTTCGCAAATTCATTCCACGGGCCTTTCTTGAGCGCGAATGTCTGCTGGCTGAGGAGGTCGGCTTGGGCCCGCTCGATAGCCGCGCGCAGAATGTAGTCGGTCAGATTGGTCGCGCCTGAGAGTTCCGCCGCCAAGACCAGCAGTGATTTGGTCTTGGGCGGAGTGCGCAGATGGATTTGAGCGGTAGCGGTGGCCATGAGAGGTGAACTTTGTTGTCAACACAAGTGATACACATGAACGAGTGTGTCAATTCCAAGCTCCTCCGCACACGGCTGCAACGCTTGTCCCATTTGGCAAACTAGAGAATCCTGCCTTTAATTTCTTGCCCGGGAGTTCGCGTTATCCAACCACTCGCCTGCTGGAGCAGGAGTGCAACTGGCGGATTTACGGTTCGTTAGAATACTGGCGGAGAGGGAGGGATTCGAACCCCCGGTGACCTTTCGGCCACACCTGATTTCGAGTCAGGCGCGTTAGACCACTCTGCCACCTCTCCGGCGCAAGAGAACGAAAAGTAGATTGCGACTACGAAAACGGAAGCCGAAAATAACTACCACCACGAAACTACAGGTTTTCGTCCTGTCCGTGCGGTACCGGCGCTTTATTGGCAGGCAGATGGTGCGGCAGGAAAATGTAGTAGTTCATCAGCCACCAACTCCGAGATGAACGGTAAAAAAGAGCAGGAAACACGATGGAGCCCAAGCCCGCTAGGACGATCGCGGCCGTCGTGCCGATGATCTTATTGTAGGCGAGCAACAGGATCGGAACGAGAAACACCACCAACGTTACACCGTAGTTGAGCGACATGGAGCCAAGAAAAAAACCTTCGTCGTTGGCGCGCTCAATCTTGAGACCGCAAGAGGGGCATTCTTTGTTCACTTGAAAAAAGGTGCCAGTCTTGAAGAGGGTGCGTTCCCCGCAATTTGGGCAGCAGTTGGTGAGGCCGCGGGTGACGATCTGGGCTCGGGTGACGTTCATCCCGCAAGCCAAAGCGAGTGAGAGGCGCGAGGCAACTGCGGGACTACATTGCAGGGACTGGATTAGGCACAAAAAAACCGCCCCCGAAGGAGCGGTTTTGAAAACCAAAGCCAAGGTCGCACTTAAGCTCCGAGCTGAAAGCGCGTGAAACGACGGATGATGATGTTCTCGCCGGTCTTGGCGATCTGTGCAGACAAGAAGTCTTTGATCGATTTGTCGTTCTGTTTAACGAACGGCTGGTCGATCAAGCAGACGGTAGAGAAGAAGTTCTCGAGTTTGCCATCGACGATCTTCTGAACCACCGCTGGCGGCTTACCGGCAACCGCGGCCGCAGCGATCTCGCGCTCTTTGGCGAGATCGGCTTCCGGAACTTGGTCGCGGGAGATGTAGAGCGGGTTGGCGGCGGCAATCTGCAAGCAGAGGTCGCGGACAAAGGCGCGGAATTCATCGTTACGCGCGACGAAATCAGTCTCGCAGTTGACCTCGATCAAAACACCCACTTTGCCACCGAGATGGATGTAGCTTTCGATCAAGCCTTCCTTGGTGGTGCGGGTGGAGAGTTTATCGAGTTTACTGCCAAGCTTCTTGCGCAGGATCGTCATGGCCTCGGGCACGCTGCCGTTGGCCTCAGTCAGAGCTTTTTTGCAGTCAAGGAGCCCGGCGCCGGTAGCGCCGCGCAGCTCGTTGACCATTTGAGCGGTGATGGGAGTGCTCATTAGAAATCAGTGGTTTCGTTGAGATGATGAAAAAAACTTACTCAGCCTTGACCGCAGCTTTTTTGGCGCGAACAGGCTTCTTTACGACAGTGGGTTCGACTTCGCCGTCGACGAGTGGGGCGACACCGGCGGGCAATTCGACTTTAGACAGGTCGATCTGATCGGCGGTCGTGGTCGCAGCGTGAGCGGCGGCTTGCGCAGCGGCTCCACGGTCGGCGCGGCGGGTGTCACGTTGAGCGAGGCCGCTTTGGATAGCTGCGACGACGGCATCAACGATGATGCGGATGGATTTCACGGCGTCGTCGTTACCAGGGATGGGATGGGAGACGGTCGCGGGATCAGAGTTGGTATCGACCAAGCCGATGCACGGAATACCGGAGCGGGCGGCTTCGGCTACGGCGATGGCTTCGTGGTTAACGTCGATGACAAACATCGAGGTGGGCAGGCCAGGCATGTCTACGATGCCGCTGAAATTCTTCTGCATGCGGACCATCTCGCGCTTAATCGCGGATTCTTCCTTGCGGGAGAACTTCGAGAGCTCGCCATTGGTTTCCATCGCTTGGTATTTCTTATACTTGGCGATAGATTTTTTGACGGTCTCGTAATTGGTCAGGGTGCCACCGAGCCAGCGATCGACGCAGAAGGGCATGTTGGTCGCCGCAGCGGCCTCACGGATGATTTCCTTAGCTTGGCGCTTGGTGCCGACGAGCAGAACGTTGCCGCCGTTGGCGACCGTGTTTTCGAGGAAGGTGACAGCCTTCTCGAGGGCCGCGTGGGTCTTACCCAAGTCGATAATGCTGATACCTTGACGATGATCGAAAACGAACGGTTTGGAACGTGGGTTCCAACGTTTGGTTTGGTGTCCGAAGTGGACGCCAGCATCGAGGAGGTCTTTAGGAGTGATGTTGAGGCTCATGGGATCTATGTATCTACGTTACACAGGTCGGCCAGAGGGCCGCCTTGCGATCGTGGGATGGTTAGTTGGTTTTAGTTTATGGTTTATCGAACAGACAGAGGTTTAAAAACAGCGAACGATCTTTCCGCTGGCAAGAGAGAATTACTGCGAACGTTCCGGGGCTCTCAAAGAGCCGTGCAGCTAAATGGACCTTCTTTTGAGTGCCCTCAGCAAGGCCAGAGGTTCGACCCATTAAAGCCGTATTGCTAGTTCCGCGACCACCATCTTGCATGATCTAACTAGGCAGCTGGAAAATGGCCCTTGGCGTCGCACGAGGTTTACCCGACGCTGCCGGATGGAATCCAAATCCGCTACTTGGGCGCAACAATTCGGTCTCACGCTTTGCTCGGCCACGGCCCTCGACGCCGCGATCCCCGCCCAGGGTTTAGGCGTGGCGGTAATCTTCCAAAAAGATTCTGCCGGTGAAAAAATCTTTCTCGTCCTTGAATCACGCTCCACGCCCCTACGCCAGCTCTGCCACAAACGCCTCCAGACCGCCACGCTCCCGCCTGTAGCAGAGCTCACCGTAGCGTTTAAAATCGAGCCCGTCGCCGACGATTCTCGCGAGGCCTTGGACACAGCCTGCCGCCAACAAATTATTCTCACCGGTGAACTCCGTCGCGCCCTCCGCCCGGCTCTGCGCTGAGCGGTTCGCTCGCGAAGCGCATTAATGCCCAAGCGTGCGCCGGCACAGCGCCTCACCGCGATTAAAGTCGCGACAAGTCTGTGGACGTTGCTCGTAAATCGTACACAGGCGAGTTGCTGCATCCAGCGCTACGCACGCACCGTCACCACGTTGATCCATGCAGCGCACCCCCGAGTGCTCCGCCACGAGCTCATCCGGCACCACATCTCCTTCCCGTAACTCGACCACCAAGTGACAGCAAAGACCACAACCAGCGCAGGGCGGAACAATAAATTCGTCAGTGATAATGCCTCAACCCACGCAGCGCGTCGGACTTTTGGCGATATAAACTTTCGGCTGGATACAGCGATCCGCGTGATACGAAATCAGGTAGCCAAAAGCACCTGCAATATCGGCGGTATAGGCAAAAGTGCCTGCTAACGGGATTCCTTTTTTCGAGTCTACTAAAATATGGTTTTCAGTGACTTAAGATATAAACTTGAAAATCGGCAATACGATTGCCAAATTTCATCCATGATCACGCGAACGCGCTACTTTCAAGATATGGAACGGGCTTTAAAACGCAGCCCGGTGGTCTCCCTGCTTGGACCTCGACAGTGCGGAAAAACAACATTGGCGCGACAGTTTCTTGGGGCAGAAAACATTAACTATTTCGATCTAGAAGAACCGGCTGTGTCGGCTCTGTTGGAGCATCCAGCGGTGGCGCTCCGCGATCTGCGCGGCTTGGTGGTGATCGATGAGGCGCAGCGTCAACCAGGGCTGTTTCCGGTGCTACGGGTGCTGGCGGACCGGCCGGGGCGGCCGGCGACTTTTTTGCTTTTGGGCAGCGCTTCACCGGAGCTTTCGCGGCAGACCGCGGAGTCGTTAGCGGGTCGGGTTGAGATCATCGAAATGCGGGGGCTTGATCTGGGCGAGGTGCCGGCCGAAGCCCAAGAACGCCTGTGGTGGCGTGGCGGGTTTCCGCGTTCATTTTTGGCGGAAAACGACGAGGACAGCGTGGCTTGGCGCAAAAATTTTACGCGGACTTTTCTCGAGCGCGATCTGGCTCTGCTTGGATTCGGACTTTCCCCGGCGCTGATGGGGCGGTTGTGGACGATGATCGCGCACTATCACGGCCAGATATGGAACGGCAGCGAACTAGCCGCCTCGCTCGGCGTTGCCCCCAATACCGTGCGCGCCTACTTGGACGCGTTGGAGCAGACGTATATGGTACGCCGTCTTCAGCCCTGGCATACAAATCTGGGCAAACGCGTGGTGAAGAATTCAAAGATTTACCTGCGCGACTCCGGATTATTGCACACGCTGCTCGGTCTCCGCAATGCCGCCGAACTGCGCACGCATCCCAAGCTGGGCGCGTCGTGGGAAGGCTTCGTGATCGAGGAACTGCTGAGGGCGCTGGGGCCGGACGAGGCTTATTTCTACGCGGTACATAGCGGGAGCGAATTGGATTTAATGTTAGTCCGCGGAGGGCGGCGGATAGGCGTCGAGGTGAAATGGGCCGACGCCCCTGGCATGACGCGCTCAATGCACGTCGCCCGCGCTGATCTCAAGCTGGATGAGCTGTGGGTCGTGTATCCCGGCGAGCGCACGTATGCACTCAGCGACCAAGTGACAGTGCTGCCTTTGGCCGAGGTGCTGAAAAAAACCTCGCCATAAGGGCTCACGAGTAGAGGCAGATTTGAGCTGTCTGACAGGCAAAAGCGACGTTCGTACCACCCTCGCCCAACTTACCCGGCTTAAAAAGCTCTCGTCTGAATGCGGCGATACTCATTGTTTGAATCTAGTCATGTCCGAGCCCCGTTCGTCCACCCTACCCGCCGCCAACTTAGAACCGGCCCGCTGGTTGCCTACCGGGGCCGTCGCCTACACGCGGATGCTGGAATTGATCAACCGCGCTGAGGTATCGATCCGCTGCGAGACCTACATCTGGGGCAACGATGCGGTCGGGAGCCGATTTTTATCCGCTTTCGCGCAGGCGGCGGCACGCGGAGTACGCGTACAAGTCCTCATCGATGGCGCCGGCTCCTCCGGCCTACCTGACGATTATTGGCACACTCTTAGTCGTGCCGGCGGCGAAGCCCGCGTGTTCAATCCGATCACCCTCCGAAATTTCTCCCTGCGCAATCACCGTAAACTCCTGCTAGTAGACGACCAAGTTGCCATCACCGGCGGTTTTAATCTCGCAGCCGAATACGACGGCGATGGTGTCAGCGGTGGCTGGCGTGATCTCGGTTTGGAACTACACGACCCACGTGCTCTTCGCCAACTCGCCGGCTCGTTCGACCATCTATTTACCGAACACCACATGCGCCGCTGGTTCCTGCGCAGCCTGCAACGCGCAGCCCAAGCCAATCCCTTTTCGCGCGGAGCACCGGGACCCGTGCTGTTCAGCGGGCCGCTTCTGGGGCGCAACCAATTCACCCATCAACTTCTGCGCAGCCTACGCCAAGCTCAACACGTTCGCATTGTCTCAGCCTATTTCGTACCCGGCTTCCGCCTGCGTCGAGCCTTACGCAGCGTAGCCCGACGCGGCGGCAACGTCGAGTTACTCCTCGCCGGCCGCACCGATGTGCCACTCGCGCAAAGCGCAGCCCGCTCGCTTTACGGCTCATTACTCAAAGCCGGCATCCGCATCTGGGAATACCAACCTCAGGTGCTCCACACCAAACTCACCATCATTGATGACGCCGTTTTTGTCGGCTCGGCGAACCTCGATGCACGCTCCCTCTCCATCAATTACGAACTCACCGTCCACCTGCGTGACCCCCTCCTCACCGACGCCGCTGACGCTATTTTCAATTCCGATCTCGCTCACGCTCGCGCTGTGACCTTTGAAAGCTGGCGCGCCTCCCGCACTTGGTTCACCCGTCTGCAAGGTGCTTGGGCTCGTTTCCTCCTTGCCCGTGTCGACCCCTGGCTTGCCCGCCGCCAGATTCGCCGCATCCGCTAGCGCAAAAGCAGTTGCCAG
>RGAX01000079.1 GCA_009919985.1 Opitutaceae bacterium | reverse complement strand
CATGGGACGAATCCGCGTCCCAATTCGCCGAAAATTATCAGCCGCGAAATCGCCTAGCCCGATTTTTTTAAAATAACTTATATCCCAGCCGCGACCCTCAGAGCCATGCTGCCCGAGATAAGTCCATTTGCAGACTGTTGTACATAACGAGCGCACATCCTCTCCGGTCGCGCGATACGTCAAAAAATCTGGCAGATCCAGAAACCGCGCCGTAGCCCGCCACGCCGCGGGCAACTGCTCCTTTAACCACAGCAGCTTCGGGGTCTGCATCTCAGGGGAAATAATTCCGCCCACATATCGCAACACGGGATGCCGCGTGCGGTTAATCCGATCAGCTTGCGAGATAGCTCGATGATCCATCCATACGATTACATTTTGCTCCGCGCGACCCGTGGTGCTAAGTGACACCGGCCGATCTCCCTCATCCAAAGCCACCAGCGAACACGTCGCATCGAAACCGATGCCCGCGATCGCACTGGCTTTTAGTCGAGCTTGCCGTAACGCCGCGCGGGTCGCACGCACGCAAGCACGCCAGATATCCTCACTTGATTGCTCGACGTGGTCTGGCGCTGGATGCCAGAGCGTAATCGGAAATGAGGCCGATCCGGCCCTACGACCACGCGCATCAAAAATTCCCGCCCGGGCGCTACCCGTGCCAACATCGATTCCCAGATAGTACTTCATAAATTAAACATCACGCCGTGCGCTTGCCTCAAGTCACCAGCGGGTCGGTTCGCGTCGGTTTGATCATCAAAACGATGAAAATCGACAACAAGGCCGCGCCGGCAAAGGCGCCAAAAATCACATTAAGTGGAACGTGTCGGTCGCGCAGCGCGCCAAAGGCCCAGTCGCCGAAACCGCCGCAACTGATGCTCACAAGATTCATGATGCCGTAGCCCGTAGCGCGAGATTCGGGTCGGACAATCTGGCAGAGGATGGGCATATTGTTGCAGTCGAAAAATCCCCAGCCGAGGCCGAAGATGATTAACCCCGCAATGGCGAGGGTGAGCGTGGGGGCATTACCCACCCCGAAAAGAGCCGGCAAAAATAACACCATGCCAATGGCACTCGTAAAAATTCGGCCGCGATTGGTGTGCTTCATCCAGCGGTCAGCTAGCGTCCCGCCAATCAAAACCCCGATGATTGAGGCGATTTGCACATAAAGAATCGCGCTCACCCCTGCCTTACCTTGGCCGAGGGAGAATTTCTCGCGCAAGATTTCTGGCATCCAATCGCGCACGACCCAGCCCGCGATCGCGGGCAAGGTGAAATAGAGTACGAGCAATATGAAATTACGGTTCCCGAGCAGTTCCCGCCATGCGGCCGGCTTGCCGCTCACGGCGGTCTCGGCGGTCGGGGTGATCCGGACCGGATCGCGCAGCGCCGCAAGTAAAGGAATCGCGTAAATTACCCCGATCATGCCGCAGGTGGAAAACATCCAGCGCCAGCCGTGATCGGGCGAATCGGCCATGTAGCCGGCAAACCCGCCAAGAATCTGCCCGACGTAAATACCGGTCTGGTGCAGGCCCACCGCCCGTGAGCGCGTGGGTCCGAAATGATATTCCGAAATCAACGCCAACGCGGCCGGAATATAAAATGCCTCGCTAAGGCCCATCAAAGCGCGCGCGGCGATTAATTCATGAAATGTCGTTGTGTGGCCCGTCCACCAGGTGACCAACGACCAAACAAACAGACTTGCGCCGATCACGTAGCGTTTACTGAAACGATCGGCAATGTAGCCGCCAAACGGACTAAGAATGGCGTAAGTCCATTTGAAACAGCCCAGCACCAAGCCCCAGTCGGCGCGGTTGGCGATACTGGGGATATCGAGCACCATCGAGGCCTTCATTGTGGCCATCATTTGGCGATCGAGGTAATTGAGCAGCGCGACGGGAAACAACAGTGCGACGATAAACCAAGCGTAGCGAAGGGCGTTGGGGGCAGGGTTCATTGGAGCAAAGGGGTAAAGGTTTGTTTCACGGGGTGTTCACGGGGGCGAGCGCAACTCTAGGGTGCACGAAAAAGACCACCGGTGATCCCATCGCAGCAGTAAAAGGTAGAAGCGGGGCTTAGGCGCCGATTTCTCACAATTTTTTGGGGTCGATAATGACGTGTTTAATTTTCACTCGGTTCCACGTGTAGGTGATGTGAACCAAGCCATCTCGGGTCTGAATCACGGCTGGATAAGCATAACCGTGTTTGAGGGGTTGGTCCTCGAGGGTGACCCGCATATCCCATTTCACGCCGTCAGCGGATAGCGATACATTGAGCGGCCAGCGCACGCCCCAATCTTCATTTGCGTCAGCAATGTTGGGCTGCGCGCCACCCAGGGCGTTGGCTTTAGCATTAGTCGGAGCGCCACCCGCGCGTTCCCGCAAATTGTAAACTAGGAGTTGATGGCCATCGGCGAGGCTCACCGCGTCGCTGCCGGAATTGGGATTAAAAAGTCCCGACGATACCAAGGGACTCCAGGTGCGGCCCTGATCACTCGACCAACTGGTGGTGAGGGTCTTTTCCTTACTGCGGCAGAGAATCTGCAAGCGACCATCGGCGTGAGTGAGAACGCTGGGTTGGATCGAGTTGAACTTACCGTCGGATGGCAGGGAACCAGTCAATTGCCAGGTGCGTCCAAGGTCAGTTGACCGCTCGATGTGGACATCCCAGCGACGCGAGGCCCGGTCCTCGGTGCTCGAACCCGAAATCAAAGTGCCGTCGGCTAATTGGATGGGTTTATTTTTAATCGGCCCGAGCACATCTTCCGGCAGACGCCGCGGCAGATCCCAAGTGCGCCCACCATCTAGAGAAGTAATAACCATGCCCCACCACGTCTCGGGACGCGGACCCACTTTGTAGTAAAGTTGCAGAGGCCCATCGCGTAATTGGAATAATACTGGGTTCCAGCAGGGGTAACGTTTTTTGTCGTGCTGCACGCCGTCAGCGACCTTCTCGCCTAAGGTCCAACGGCCATTTTCAAAACGCGAAACGTAGATGCACACGTCTGGATTAGATTCCGCGGTGCCGCCAAACCACGCCGCCAATAACCCACCCGCGGTCGTCTCGACAATGGTCGAAGCATGGCATTCAGGATAAGCCGTGGGCTCGTGAATAAATTCCGCGCGCACCACCGCCGGATGCGCTGGGGCGGCGTGAGTGGGGCTTAGGGCGGAGGCCCATATGAGGCTGAGAGCAAATAACGAACGGGGTGTTTTCATGGGGAACTAGGGGGGGTGATAAGCTGAATAAAATGAGCGGATCCGTGTATTAGGGTTGGACGAGAAAAATCTGTTGCCGCCAAAGACCAGCGGTGAGCACGCGACGATTAAAGGCGATCGTGCGGCCATCGTGCGACCAAACGACATTTTCGGGTAATTGCCTAGTGGGCTGGGTCAAAGCTCGAGCGACGCCAAAAGTCTTTGAAGTGGGTCGAGCGTCACAAACCATCACCGCCTGGCCGCTCACATAAACAATCCAAGCCCCATCAGGGCTCCATCGCACACAACTTTGTACAGGATTGTGCCCTTGGGTGATTTGCGTGATCGCACCGCCCTGGGGCGCGATGAAATAGGCCTGCACCACGCCCGCTTCATCTTTGGCTAAAAATACGATGCGCGTACCATCCGGAGAAGAGCGCAACCAATGACGTGGCTCGAGCACAACGCCGGGGAACTTGCGCGTGGCGGTAAACGTCAAACGGCGTTGCTCCGCGCCCAGCGGTGGCTGGGGCATCGAAGCGGCCGTACCTTCGAGCGGGCCGGTGGGGCCGGCTACGTCAATGCGCTCGGGGATATCTACGATAAACACCTCTGTAAGCTCGCGACCCTCGCTGGTGAGCACGTTACCTAGAAAGGCCCGGGCGCGGCGCTGCCAAGTGCCATCAGCCCGGCGATAACCCTCACGGCCCACCCAAGCATCTTCAAACGCGCGACTGATTTCATTGGATCCAAGCCGTGGCGAGGGCACGACGCGCACCACGATAGCGGCAAACATTTCGCCCTCGTTGTTTTCTGGACCGGGCGGCACGCGCACGGGCCCTCGATCCAGGCGCGTAGCGACGCCGATCGTGCGCAGATTCACTTTCTCGCCCGTGCTTTGCTCCCGCTCCGCCAAGAGCGCATCATTATAAGTGAAGCCGATCCAGCGACCATCAGCGCTCCACTCGTGGCGATGGGTTCCACCGCGCAAGGCTCCCGGCGTAAACGGCGCGATCACATCGCGAGCATCAAGAAAGCCCAATGTACCGGGCGAGGCCGCCTTCACATAGGCGCCAACCCGGCGCCACATGGCATAGGCTCGCTCGGCGCTGGCATTGTTCAGACCACGAATAAAAGCCACGCTGCCATCGACTGGATTGACGTTGGTCGCACCTACACCCGGGCCCCATGGCTGGGGGTGAGGCTCTCGATAAAGTTCCTGCACTTCACCGGTGAGGACACGGACGCGAGCGATCACCGCGTTGCCTGCGATGGCGGTATCGTCTTCGCGCGGATCAAAGGCCAACCACTGATTGTCGGGCGAAAAATTATCGTTGTTGTCGAGATTGTGATTGTGCGGGGCAAACGTGAGCTGTCGCTCAGAACTGGGGTGCGCGGCCGTGGCGAAGGATTGAATCGGAAAAATTCCGCTGATGCAGACCGCCGAGCCCAGGAAGCTTAAAAGGCAAAGAGCGCGGAAGGAGCGAAAAGCCACGGAAAAAAGGCCCGATACTACTACCGGCGCGAGCCGTTAACGGGCAGGCCCCAGGCTTTGAATTTACGCTTAAACTCGGCAACGATGCCGCGGTAAATCTTGGCCGATGCAGGCGAGACGACGGTTTTGGGTGTGCCCGGCTCAAAACCGCGAGCTTCGAGTCCGGTTGCGACACTCAAAGGAAACAACAAACGATCAACCACCGGACCGATCTCACGCATCCGCGCTGCCTCGATCTTACACGCTTCAGGTCGGCCCGCACGGCAGGCTTCATAGATGGCGACCATATACTCGGGTGCGAAATTGACTAAACCGCCGATACACCCATCCGCCCCGAGCGCAAACACCTCCGGCAAGCGGGTATCAGCGCCGGAGAAGACGGAGAAGTTTTTCGCGCGACCGAGCGCAATTAATTCTTTGTGATAGGCAAATTCTCCGCCGCTCTGCTTGATGCCCGCCATGGGGGCGCGCTTGGCGAACTGAGTGATAAGTTCGAGGCCGATGCGATTCGAAGTGAGCTCAGGAAAATTGTACAAATAAACGGGAAGTTGTACGCCTTCGGCGGCCCGCAGAAAAAACTCCAGCATATCAACCTGCGAGACCGGGAAAAACGTCGGTGGCATCATGGCTACTCCGGGCAAGCGGAGTTGCCGCGCAACCTTGCCGAGGGCGATCACTTCATCGACTCGGATGCTCGAAATATTGGCGATCACTTGGAGCGAACCCGCGTGTTCAGCCACGGTCTCGAGCACTGCCTGACGCTGCGCCAAGTTCATGCGGATGAATTCGCCGGTGCTGCCAAGCGCCAGCACCCCATGCACCCCACTCTTTCGGAGAAAAGCGAGGTGCGCAGCGAGAGCACGTTTCATTAACCGGCCGCGAGAGTCGGTTGGAATCCAGAGGGCGGCAAAAACACCCTGACGAGGAGCAGCGTTTATAGACATTGAAATAAAATCATCAAAAAACTCGCGAACCTGAAGCAGTAGCCGGTGCACTCAGGATGCACCGGCGTTGGCCTAGTTAAAACACCTGACTCAGAAGCGCCCGCTGATACCGAAGTTTAGGCGTGTGCCATAAAGCTCGCTCATGACGATGCGTTGTTGGTTGCCGATATACCAATCAGGCGAGTTGTTGTAGATATTGACGACATCGACGAATGCCGTGAGCCAGGGCTTCCACTTATAGGATAGGTTGAGGTCGACCGTGGGGTCATCGGTCACGGTGTTACTCAGCAAGAAATTGGAGTTATCTACGCCGCTCACATAAGCGCTCTTGTAGTGGTATTCGACCCGAGCGCCGAAACCACGCCAGTCATAACTAAGGCCGACGTTGTAAGTCTTAGGCACAAAATTAGCCAAGACGTTGGCCCCGTCGGAATATTTACCCGAGGTCGTGAGTTTCGTGTAATTAGCAAAGAGACCGAGCCCATCAAAGGGTTTGGGCAAATTGGTGAAGCGTTGATTATAATTAAACTCCAAGCCGTCGATCTTAGCTTCGCCCAAGTTGGTGCGGGTGGAGAAATCGAAGCCCCCGTAGTTCCCGCCGAAGCCGTTGTCGGCGCCTGTGCCGACGATCCGTGAGCTACCTTGAATGAAATCACGAATGTCCTTGTGAAACCAACCGCCCGAAAGGACGCCCGCGGGTTCGAAATAATACTCAAGTGAGAGGTCGTAATTTTGCGTGTATTGCGGTTTCAGGCCGGGATTGTTTTGCGAAACCGAACCCAGGCCCGTGGAGGAGTTATAGCTGACGGTGGTGCCAGGAACGATGACACTGATCGCTGGGCGCGCGCTGCTAGTCGAGTAGCTCGCGTGCATGACCAAATCGCGCCGAGGTTCATAGCGGAAATGGATACTGGGGAAATATTTCGCGTACTCACCTTCTTTGCGGAGCACCGTCTGGTTGGGATTGAGTGAATCGCTAAAGACGCCTTGGGCATCCACGCTGGTGGCTTCGTAGCGGACGCCGCCTAACACAGAGAGAGCGCCAAATTTCACGTTACCTTGTACGTAGGTGGCGGGAACGCTTTCAGCGGCGATGCTGGCCGGGGCCCGGAAAGAGACGCTGGTGCCGTTAGGCACAAAATACGCTGGCGTGCTGCGGAACTGGGCTTCGACGGGAGCGAGATTCAATTTATCGCGCTGCGGATATTGATTATTAAAAACACCATAGCCAGCAGCGGCATCGCGGAATTGAGCGATGTTGTCGTCGTTTACTCCGGTGGCCGCGACGGTGCCGCGCACGCCATCGGCTCCGACATAATTCCAAACCGGCCGATAGGTGCGGTACCAGCGGTGCTGGTGACGGTAATTGAATCCGCTCTTGAAGGTAATGGGGAAATTTAAATCGGTAAATTTTTTCTCGTAGTCAGCACGAACCGACGAGACCTCTTCGCGCGTGATATCGGGCTGTTCAAAGCGTTGGGCGAGGTAACGCTTGAAATCGGTGCCCGCGGCAACCGAGGTGCCGTAGGTCTGGACGTAATTAGGCCGAGTGGCATCATTACGCGTGTCTACCGCCATGCCGATGCCGGCGAGGGTGGTCGTGAAGCCGTAAAAATTATTATCGTAGGAGGAAGGGTTATAAGAGGCCGAGAATTCTAATTTGGAATCGGTCCATTTTTTTTCAGCTCCCACGCCGACTTTGTACTGGTGCGAACGCTTGTGCTCTTTAGCGACTTGGTTCGTCCAATTCATGTTCAACATTTCCGTATAAGTGTCGGTATAGCCGGGTGCAACGCCCGCTGCCGCTCCCGCGGTGGTGCGCGGCACGGTGCCCGCTTCAATGGCCGCTCGGCTGACCACATTGTAGTCTGCCACCAGACGGTTGCTAGCCGCACCCTGCCAGTTCACTCGATTGAGATCGGAGGAAAAATAATTTAAACTGGTATCAAGATAGATGCGGGTAGTCGGATCAAAACGATACTCTAATTTAGAGCCGATGCCGGCGCGGACGCGCAGGTACAAGTCATCGAGCGTGCGAGCCTGGGTGTTGCGCCCATCGAGCTCAGCGTGTTGCATCTGGACGCGATCACGAAAGCTATAGGTCTTTGAATAGCTACCCGAGATGGCGACGCCGAGTCGGCGTTCGGGCCCAAAGGCGTCCATCACGGTGAGCGCGGCGTTCGGGCCAAATTTGTTTTCGAGCGTACTGCGATAACTATTTTGGGCGAGACCCGTACGATAACTCACCACCCGGCCGGGATAATCAAAGGCTGATTTGGTGACCAAATTGATGGAACCGCCCAGCGAGTCCGCGGGTTGCTCGGGCGTGTTGCCCTTCACGACTTCGATTTCCTTGATGAACTCGGAGGGAATCTGGTCGATCAAGGCGGCGCGGTCGCCCTGCGGGGTAAACCCAGCGATCGCGGCCGCAGTGCGGACACCGTCGAGCATCACGGAATTCAATTCTGGAGGAGTGCCGCGCAAACCGACGCCAACGATTTCACCGGCTTCCTTGCGCACGGCGACGCCTGGTAATTTTTGGAGAAAATTACCGATATTACCGTCGTTCACGTTACCATAAGCGTCCATGGAGACGACGTTGACCACATTTTGAGCGTTACGCTGCTTAGTGATTGAAGCGGCATTGCCTTCACGCGCGCCAGCTACCGTAAAGGCTTCAAGTTTATAAACATCGGAGGTCAAGCCGACGGCGACCTCCAAGGTCTGTCCCGCCACGACGACCACCTGAGTATCCTTAGCATCCAAGCCCGTGTAAAAGGCCTTCAGCGTGTAACGACCCGCCGGCACGCGGTTAAAATTAAAGCCGCCGCCGCGTTGGGTGGTAGCGGTAAGGGTTGTGCCCTCCAACGAGACCACGACCCCTTCGAGAAACGAGTTGGTTTGCACGTTACGCACCGAACCGCTAATGGAGCCTTCGGCCGGCACTTGAGCTTGTGAGGGCAGAGGCGCGACGACGCTGAAAACGCCGAAAACTAACGCACACCATAGCGTCAATGCTTGGGCGCGACGGATTTTTACAGGAATAACTAGGTTCATAGGTAGGTCGGAGGGGTTGGGGACTTTCGGGGGTAATACGGGCTAACAAGCGTGGAGACTTGGTTTAGCTAAAACGTTTTTTCAAGGGAGTCTTTATAAAGGTCAATTACTTTCTATTTGGCCCGAATCGTCTGCTTATGTTCGAGGAATCCGGCTGAGCCCTGGGCCGGTGTGCTGTAGGAGCGCTACGCCTTGAACCGAGACACCCTAATCTTACGCGCACTCACTTATTCACCTATGAGTGAAACAGGTCGAAAAGACAAAAAAACCCCGGGCCCACCCAACTCGATCCTGCCTTTTATGGCCTGAGGTTGGGGCGGCGCGCCTGCTCTTTACGACGGATGAATCGCCAATTGCTAAAACGTTTTTTCTTGTCGTTGGCGCGGCAGCCTTTTAGGGTTAAATACGTTTCCACCCCATGTCTGCAACGAACCCCTCTGTCTCGGTCGCGCCGCCGCACTTATACGCCCACGGGCTACCGCTGGAGCCAGGCGAGGATAAATTCGGCTTTCTGGTAGAATCGAATCCGGCGGAGTCGCCGGCGATTCTGCAAGAACGTATGGACCAAGACGGCTATCTTTACCTCCGCGAATTCTGGCCCCGCGCGCAGGTCCAGGCGGTGCGCGACTCCATTACTCGCCAATTGGACGCGTTGGGGTTTTTGAAACCTGGAGCCCCGAGCGATGAAGCTCGCTTCCATGGCCGTGAGGTGGGTCGGGCCATGGGCAACCCGCTCAATCAGCAGGATCCTTTACTGCAAAACCTCGTTTTTGGCCCTCGTATCATCGATTTTTTCCAAACCTTTCTGGGCGGGCCGGTGCGGCATTTCGATTTCATATGGTTTCGCACGAAAGGTCCCGGTCTGGGCAGCCCGATTCACTGTGATCTCGTTTACATGGGCCGAGGCACCCATAATCTTTACACGACTTGGGTCCCCCTGGGCGATGTGAGCCTGAATCTCGGCGGGTTGATGGTACTCGAGGGTTCGCACAAGAAAAACGCCGAGCTCAAACCCTATCTCTCGCGCGACGTGGACGAGTACTGCACCAACCGCGAAGACGCCGCCGATTACGCTTCGGGGAAAAAGTGGTGGGATGGCACGCTTTCAAAAAACGCCACCGCTCTGCAAGCAAGCTTAGGCGGCCGCTGGCTGACTTCGCCTGAATTTCGACTGGGCGATGCCATGATTTTCAACATGACGCTCGTGCACGGCAGTTTGGATAATCAGACGGATCGCTTCCGGCTGTCCACCGACACGCGCTATCAACTCGCCGCCGAACCCGTCGATCCTCGCTGGATCGGAGATAACCCCCCGGGCCACACGACCGCGCAAAGACTGGGGCGCGTATGCTAATTAAGTTTACCTTTATGCCCTTTCTCCCGCAACGGCATCCCCCGGTGTCATCCCTTATTGTATGAACGGTTCTGAATTTCGCGACGCGCTGCATTCAGGCCGGCGCGTCTATGGTACGATGATCGCGTCCACCTCGCCGCGCTGGGTGCCACTGCTCGCCAGCATGCCATTGGACTTTGTTTTCATCGACACCGAGCACATCACGATCGATCGCGAAAAACTGTCTTGGATGTGCCAAGCCTATCGCTACGCCGGCCTTGCCCCGGTCGTCCGCATTGGCTCCCCGGACCCCTATGCTGCCTGCCAAATCTTAGACGGCGGCGCGTGTGGTTTGATTGCACCCTACGTTGAAACCGCGGCGGAGGTGCGCGAGCTGGTGGGCGCCGTCAAACGTCGACCGGTCAAAGGCGCCAAACTGAGGGCGGCACTTTCTCTCCAAACGCCCTTTGAGCCTGAGCTAGAGAGTTATGTCGCCACGCACAATCGCGCCCACTCTCTGATTGTTAACATCGAAAGCGTGCCCGCGATTGAGGCTTTGGATGAGATTCTCGCGGTGGACGGACTCGATGCCGTCCTGATCGGACCCCATGATTTGTCGTGCAGCTTAGGCCAGCCGGAGCGCTACGATACGCCCGAATTCGAAGCGGCCGTAACGGATATTTTTCGGCGGGCACGCGCCGCCGGTATCGGGGCTGGCATTCACTCTTGGATGTCTGCCTCCCGGGAGGCTGGCTGGTGCGCGGCCGGCGCAAATTTTATTATTCACAGCTCCGATATCATCGCCACCCGCACCACGCTCACCGCGGAGGTGAATGCTCTGCGGGACCACCTCAACGAGGCCGGCCGCGCCACCAGCGACGAGGGTGCGACCACGGTCTA
>RGAX01000078.1 GCA_009919985.1 Opitutaceae bacterium | reverse complement strand
TCGGCGAGATTGGAGGCGCGCTCGCGACCGCCAGTGGCCTCCTCGCTGGATCCCACGTTGAGGCACGCATCGAGTCCGAGATCGCGGGCGAGTTGCGCGAGGAACGTACCTTTGGCGAGGGCAGCCCGGCGGCGGCTGAGTTCGCCTTCGCGGTCGTTGGGGTAGCGTTGAAAAAGCGCCTCGGTGAGCACGAGCTGCAAGACCGCGTCGCCGAGAAATTCAAGGCGCTGGTTGTTGGCGGGAACGTGCGGGTTTTCCTGTAAAAACGATGGATGCGTGAGCGCGCGTTCCAGTAAGGCAGGATCACTAAACGTGTAGCCGAGACGTTGCTGCAAGGAGGCGAGGGGCGAGCTCATAACTTCAGGAACTTGCGCTGGCGTAGCGGCGCAGGCCACGGTGAAAGACGAAGACGGCCGTGGCGAACCAGGCGAGCGTCGCGGCGACCAAGGCGAGGACCCAGGCGGGTTGAAAACCGTGGAGGAGAATTTGTGCCGGGGCGTTGCTTACGACTACAACCGGCAGCAGCCAGACGAAAAGCACACTCGAGATACCCTTAAACGCCTCGCGCGGCAGGCGGGAAAATTCCGCGAGCGTGAAGTAGCTGCCTTCGATGCCTTGCGCGCTCGTGATCCAGAAAGCTAGGGATATGGTCATCACAAGCATGCTGTAATGGATGATTAGACCGCAAAAGATCATCACGGCGTAAAGCAATAGATCGAGAGCGCTCGGGTGGAGGTTGAGCCGGTGCGCCGCATAAGCGACGACCCCCATCGCGACCAGCGAGTTGCAGAGACCGTCGAGGTCGAGCTTTCGTGTCGACGCCATGAACAGGATGTTGCCTGGTTGCGCCAAAAAGAAATCGAAGGCGCCGCTCTTAATATTGCGGCCCATTTCAAAGAGGCTGCTCCAGAAAAAGCCCATGAGAAACCGTTGCACCAGCAGCGAAGTGCCGACGAGGAGCAACATCTCGTACTTGCTCCAACCGGCGATGGAATCGGTGTGCTCGTAGATTACGGAAATCAGCAGCAGGTTGACGCCCATCCAGAACAACTCGACTAGGGCCCAGAGAAAAAAATCGAACCGAAACATGAGGGTCCGCGTGATCGAGTAGCGGGCGCTCGCGAGCCAAATTTGGAAATATTTAGTCATGGCAAAATCAGCCGCCTACCGCGGTGTGGCGGCGAAGACCACGTGTCCAGAGAAGTTGGTTCACGGCGAGCAATACGAGTACCCAAAGTAGTTGAATGCCGAAGCCTTGGATCGTGGCAGCGAACTCGATCCGGCCTGTGAGTATCGCCGTGGGAAAATACGTCTGATAATAAAACGGTAAAAATTTCGCGGCGTTAAAGATCCACGCTGGCAACAAATCGAGGGGAAACATCTGCCCGCCGAGTAGCGATTCAATCGCCATCGATAGAATCACGAAGCCCTGGATTTCCAGAAACCAAAACGTCAGCATGCCAAAACAGTACGCGATACTGAACTGGATGAGCGCTGAAAACATCATCGCCGGTGCGAGTAACAGATAGCGCCAAGCTTCCGTGGGGAGCGTGAGGTAGTCTTTGAGCAGCGGCACTGCGACCAATAACGGAATCAAAATCAATGCACCGGTCACGAAGCGCGCGGCTAGAAAAATACTGAACCGATAGCTAAAATAATTGATCGGTTTCAGGATGAATTGGTTGATCAGCCCGCTACGGATTTCCTCGCTGATCTGGTAGTCTTCGTTAAAGGCCCCGACGAAAAACTGCATCACAAGCATCACCAAGAAATACGTGAGCGTCTGGCCAAAACTGAATCCGCCGATGCTCTCGTTATGGCTGTAGGCCGCACCCCAAAGGATGAATACGACGGCGAGGTGAAACAGCGAAAAGAAGCCCCGCACGGCGAAGTTCATGCGGTAAACCAGATTGCTTTGCAGGCCGATCAGGAAGGATTGGCGGTATTTGGCGAAGGCGGGAAACACAGGATTGTTTTGAGTCAGTGCGGACGAGAGCGGGCAGACGTTTACGACTTTAGGCTGAAACGCTCGATGACTTCGAGGGCGAGGTTCTTGTAAGCGGTAGCTCCCGAACTGCCCGGATCGTACGCAAAGATCGTTTTACCAAAGCTCGGCGCTTCGCTGAGACGAATCGTACGCGGGATCACGCTGGCGAAAACTTTGTCGGGCAGATGGTTTTTTACTTCGTCGACGACTTGGCGCGAGAGGTTGGTGCGCAGGTCAAACATCGTCATGACGACGCCGCCGAGTTGGAGATCGTCGTTGACGTGAGCGGCTTTGAGGCGGTCGAGGTTGCGGAGAATCTGGCCGAGGCCTTCGAGTGCGAGGTACTCGCATTGGAGCGCGATCAATAAGAAGTCGGCGGCGGCGAGGCTGTTCATCGAGAGCATTCCGAGTGCAGGTGGGCAATCGATGATGATGGCGCGAAATTTTTCGCTGGCGCGGATCGGGGCCAGGACCGATTTGAGGCGGAGTAAGTAGTTCTCCGTCGAGGCGAGTTCGATCTCGGCCGCGGCCAAGTCTTCCTCGCTGGGAATCAATGAAAGGTACTCGTAAGATGTTGGCGTGAGCATGTCCAACGCTTGCCCTTCGCCGCGGAGGGGTCCGTAGAGACTGCGACCCTCCTGTTTCTCAACCCCGATGGCGCTCGTGGCGTTGGCCTGAGGGTCGAGGTCGATCAGCAAGGTGCGGATTTTCTTCTCAGCGAGGGCGGCGGCGAGGTTGACGGCGGTGGTGGTCTTGCCGACGCCCCCCTTCTGGTTGGCGATAGTGAAAACGGTGGTAGGCATGCGTGTGGGGTTTGGTTTGCGGTGAAGTTGGGTCGGCCGCAAGCGCAGGGATACAGAGATTTTATTTAGAGCCTTGCGGGGCGAGAAATTTCCCTGCAACTTTCACCTTCCTCAAAGTTTGGCGCGGTAGCCAAGTGGTAAGGCCGAGCTCTGCAAAAGCTCTATGCGCCGGTTCAATTCCGGCCCGCGCCTCCAAACTTTTCTCGGGGTGCTCAGCGCGGGCGGGCCTGATTTTACAAAAACTAGCTTTTTAGCGAACCCTCGGGGCTAGCTGGATGATCTAAATGTAAAAACCCTGACCGGCCGCGCGCTAGTCCGGGCCACGCGTCGCGATTGGAACAAGCTCAACGCTTTATCTAACTCAGAGGCCAAACGTGTGTGGGTAATAGCGGCCACATTTTTTTGAGCCGTGGGTAGCTCCGCTAGGGTGGCAAATTCTTGCCAACGCGCGACAGCGGTTTGAACTGAAATGTTCAAAATATCGAATTCCTGCCGGATTTTTTTAAGGCCCAACTTGTGTCCGTCAAATCGGGGTAACCTCAGCTCGAAAAAAGAGAATTATTCGCTAAAAACGTAATTTTAGCGATTCTTTGGATTCGCCCTACGAGCCCGTAGCGTGTCGTGTGCTGATGGCTCTCACGCGAGAAATCTTTACCCCATGCGCATCGTTTATTTGGCTTTTTTGCTGGCGGTGTATGCTTCGGTCGTGGCTCGTGGCGATATTGTGCTGACCACGAACGTCCACGCGCAACCGCAACTGCCCCAAGGTCCGTTTGTCCGCACGGCCGAAGGCGTCATCATCGGCGTCGGCCTCAAAGCCGCGTTGCACTCGCGCGACGAGGGTCAGACTTGGCTGGAGCAGCCTCTTTTTGATCCGACTAAATTTGAGTCGAGCGGTAAGCGGGCGTTGTTGCGGACCACAGAAGGCGTCATCGTCTACGCGTTTTTAAATCGGAAGGAGTTGGATTTTAAATGGGACGATAAAAAAGGCGGGCCGCAGGAGGGCTGTCGGCTACCGGTCTACGTTATGCGCAGTGCAGATGATGGTAAAACGTGGTCCGTGCCCGCTTTGTTACAGGAAGGTTGGTGCGGCGCCGTGCGCCAGATGATCCAGTTAAAATCCGGCCGCATCGTCCTCGTCAGTCAACAAGCCGCGGCTAATCCTGGTCGCCACGTGACGTGGATCTATGTCTCCGATGATCTTGGGCAAACGTGGCAAAAGTCCGATCCGATCGACTTCGGCGAACGCGGTAATTACGGCGCCCCTGTCGCGGGCCTGAGCGGGGTCACGCATGGTGGCGCGATCGAAGGCACCCTCATCGAAAAAGAAAATGGTGATCTAAAACTTCTCCTGCGCTTGCCGCATGGCTATTTCCACGAACTCACCTCGCGCGGTGGACTAAAATGGGGCCCGGGCACACCTTCGACCCTCGAGGCCAGTGACTCACCGGGGACAATGGTGCGACTTGCCAGTGGCCGCGTCGCCCTCGTGTGGAACCGATACCGCGAACCCAGCACGCGCCAAGGTCGCCGCGAGGAACTCTCCCTTGCGTTTTCCTCAAACGATGGTCTGACGTGGACTGTCCCGCAAGTGATCGCGCGCAATCCCATGCCTGCCGGTGCGCGCGAGTCGGCTCACTGGTTGGCGTATCCTTATATCTTCGAGTCGTCACTTGGCCGGTTATGGATCACCACGATGCAAGGCGGCTTGCGCGTGGCGCTCAACGAAAACGATTTCCTCACGCCCAACATTTCGCCCGCGACCGCACCGCTAGCCGAGCGCACAGTCCGCATTCTCGCACTCGGTGATTCCATCACTAAGGGCGCGCGGCCCAACGTCGCACCAACCCAGATTTTCTCCGCGCTGCTCCAAGCCGGCCTCCGCGCCCACGGTCTGCGAGCCGAGGTGCACAACGTCGGCATCGGGGGCGAGCGCACCGATCAGGCGCTGGAACGTTTAGCGCGCGAGGTCATTTCGCAGCGGCCCGATCTCGTGACGATGATGTACGGTACCAATGATAGTTGGGTCGATGCAGGCAAGAAGGAGTCGCGTCTCTCGATCGAGCAATTCACCGATAACCTCCGGCGCTTGGTCACACGTTTGTCCGAAGCTAACATCCGTGTCGTGCTCATGACGGCGCCGCGCTTCGGGGATAAAAATCCGCGCAACGGCCTCGGTGAAGATCCCAACGTGCGCCTCGCCCCGTTCATGGAACGTTGCCGTCAAGTCGCCCGCGAGGCGCAGGTGCCGTTCGTTGATCATTTCGACGCCTGGACGCAGGCTGAAGCTCGCGGTCAACGCGTGCAGGATTGGACGACCGACGGTTGCCACCCCAATCCCTTAGGTCACGCCGAGTTGGCCCCAAGAGTCATCACCGTTGTCGAGCCGCTCGTTCGCGCCTTATTAAGTTCTTCTGCTCGATCCGCTCGATGACGTATTACAAGGTTTCAGGTTCCGCTCGTGGAGGTCGCGGCGTTCCCGGCGAGTCCATCGGCGCCCTAAGCAAGCCCGTCGCCCTTGAGCCGCTCGCTTGAGGGTTAAGATTTAAGACGCGATTTGTATTAAGCAGCGCTTTCGCCCGATCACTGCGAGGGCTTGGCCCTTCGTCTGGAACTCAAGGTTTTTTACTTAAAACGAGGGTACCGTCGGCGCGGCGCTCCGATTGCACGTTGTAGATTTCTTCCATGACGCGCACGAAGCCTTCGACGTCTTGATGAGGGAATCGTCCGCCGATACGCACTGCACGCAGGAGGGGATCGGTGATCTCGATTTTCTGACCTGATTGCTGAGTGAAGGCGGTCGCTAGATCACCCAACGTTGAGCCAGCTAACTCGAGCATGGGTACGTTCCACGCTAAGGAATTCACGATCTCTGCAGTGGAGACGGCGCTCACGAGTACCTCGGGCACTTTCTCCCGTGGCGAGGACGCAACGATCGCACGATAGCCGGCTTCAACCCGGGCTGGCGTCGCCGCCACGTGCGTCTCGGCTCCCAGCGTCGGTGGAGGCGGCGTGACCTGGACTGTACCTTCCGTTACCAAGATATTTACCTCGTGCGGTTGGAGGCGTACGGAGAAGGCGGTACCGACGGCACGTACCGTGGTGTTGCCGGCTTCGACGTAAAAGGGGCGGGCTTTGTCTTTTTCTACTGTGAAGAAGGCTTCGCCACGTACCAGTCGGACGCGGCGTTCCTGGGGCGTGTAAATTTCTTCGATCTCAGCATCAGCTTTGAGTCGGGCGATGCTCCCGTCGGCGAGGCGGCGAGTGATGGGTAGCGGTGCGGAGGGGTTGGAGGCGAGCGGGCTCGTTTCAAACACTGGCCCGGAGCGTTGGTAAATGATCAAACCGCAGATCAACGCCGCGGCGGCGAGGCCGGCGAGTACGGGCCAGCGGCTCAAGAGGGGCTGCGGTTCTTGGGTGGGGTTTCTCAGGGCCGCACTCAGGGAGTGGAAGTGGCGCCAGGAGGCCGTCGATTGGCCGTACGCGGTTGTGTGTCTAGAATCAGCTTTCAGCCACGATTGAAACGCACGCTGCTCGACCGGCGAAAGGCCGCGATCTTCGCGCACCACCCATTGGGCGGCTTGGTCGCGGATGGCCTCAAGCTCGGCTTGGCCGGAGATGGGGTCGTTGGTACTCATCGTTTTTCCCCTTGGGGCAGGATCCCTCGGGCCGCGAAGAAGGCTTCGCAGCGGCGCAGACCTTTGGTGAGTTGAGATTCTACGGTATGCTCCGCGATGCCGAGTCGCTGAGCGATCTCGCGTTGGGAAAGATTTTCGATTTGGCGGAGGATGAACACGGCGCGGCAGCGTTCCGGCAGCGCCTCGATCGCGTCCGCGAGCATTTCAATTTCCTGCCAGCGGCTTACGACTTCGGCGGAGTCGGGCTTATCATCTAAGACGTTCTCGAGTTCCCTTTCCGTTACTAAAGAAAGTGCGGCCGTACCACGGCGCCGGAAAAGATCATGGGCCGCATTGCGCGCCATGGTGAAGAGCAACCCGCGCGGGGAGCGTACCTGGCCTTGCTGGCGCAAGCGGAGTAAGCGCATGTAACTTTCTTGGACCAGATCGTCCACATCGCAGGGTCGGGCGATACCGATGAGGTAGCTGCGCAGCACACTCTCGTGGGGCTGCACTTCCTTGGTAAACCAAGCCGTAGTCTCCGAATCGTAGGGGGGCATCTCCGGGGTAGGGGAACACGGTTAGCAAGTCCTCCCCCAATCTCCATGGCAAGCATGGCGGTAAGCGGTTTGATATTATTGAGTAAAATTCACGTAACGGAAACCCACGATTGCGGCGACTCACCGTTAAGCCCATTTTTCGTGATACCCCTAGCGACCCCACCCAACCGTAGTTTTTCTTGTGCCTATTTTTATCGGGCATCTGCGGTTGCGCCTCTCACGATCGTTCCCGCCCCCATGCGACTCTCTAAGCCGGTTTACGCCTCCTGCCTCCTCTCGCTGCTTATGGCGGGGACGGCCCGCGCTGCCACCTCGTCCGCCGCTCCGGCCCCCGTGACCACGGTCGTGCAACGTGACGCTCATGAGCCCTGCTCGTTCCAGATCCCTTCAGCCGATGCGAGCGAGGCGCTGGTGGCTTTCTCCCGCCAATCCAGCAGTGCAGTCGTCTATGTCGTTGAACAAGTCCGCGGCGTCCGCACCCAAGGTGTTCAAGGCCTGCTTCGTCCGCGGGAGGCGCTCGAGCGCATGTTGAGTAAAACGACCCTCAAAGTGACGGAAGACGCCAAGACCGGCGCCCTTATGATTTCTCGAATTTCCGATACCGAACATCCTAACCCTACGACCAAAGACCCTAGAGCTTCACGCGAAACCTCAACTGCTATGAAAAAAATATCCCCGACTACCCTCATTGGATCGTTGATCGCTTTGATCATCAATCCTGCCGCGCAAGCCGCCGATGTGCGCCTTGAATCCGGGGCCAACGCCCCGCAGCAAACCCAAAGCGCCTCGGGTGTCATCCGCGGCACCGTCATTAACAAGCGGACGGGTTCTTACCTTTCTGGTGCGCAAATTCGCATCGATGGCGTGCTCGCGGAAACGACTTCCCAACGTGATGGTCGCTTCAACCTGCTCTCCGTGGCACCTGGTAAACACGAAATCGAGGTCAGCTACAACGGGTTAACCAACGAAAAACAAATCCTCTTGGTGGCCGCTGGTAGCGTCGAGAGTGCTACCTTTGCTTTGGAGAATGAAGTCTACCGCATGGATGCCGTCACGGTGTCCGGGGTGCGTGAAGGTATCTCCATGGCGACCCAAGCCCAGCGCCAGCAGGTCGGCATCAAGGCGGTGCTCAGCACCGATACGTTTCCCGCGCAGAATAGCGGCAACTTAGGTGAATTCCTGAAAAACGCCCCGGGTCTTTACATTGATTACTCAGGTCAAGATGCGCGCTCGGTGCGTCTGCGCGGTGTTCCCGCCTCGATGAATCTGGTGACGCAGGATGGCTTGAATCTGGCCAGCTCCAACAGCGGCGGCAACGGCCGCACCTTCGACCTCGATCAGACCATGATCCAAAACTTTGAAATGGTGGAAGTGAGCAAAGCGCCCACCTCCGATATGGAAGGCCAGGCGGTCGGTGGTCAGATCAATCTCATCACCAAGAACCCACTTACCCGTAAAGAACGCGTGGTCCAGTTCGACCTCATGTTCAACACCACCACTTACGGCCTGCCGGGTGATGGCCTCGGCCTCAAGACCAGCGGTGGCGTTAACAACGACGGCTCTTCCGTGAAGCTCAAGCCAGGCGGCACCTTTTTCTATTCCGACAAATTCAGCATGTTTGGTGGCAAGGACAACGTGGGCGTCGTGATGACGTTCAATAATTTTGATACGATCCTTTTCGGGTATCAACGCACCAACAAGGATCTAACCAACGGCACGCAAAGTCTCGGCGCCGACAATCCCGGCTACGCGCACATCGGCTCTTATTATTATCAATATCAGCCTTCCCGCACGCACCGCAAAGGCGCCTCGATCAATTTCTACTACAAGCTCAACGACTCGACGACGCTGCATCTGAATAATTCTTTCTCTAATAGTCAGCTCTACAACCGCACCAATTGGTATAAGCTCAACGCTAACACCCGTGATGCTTCCACCAGCTCGGTCATCAATACATTCGCTCCTCAAGCCGCGAATAACACCGCCGTCGTGAACGGCGACTTTAACAACAAATATGGTTATACGACCATGTTTGACCTCGGTGGTAAGACGATCCTTGGGCCGACAACTATCGACTACGATATTTACACGACCAAATCGACCAACCACTACTACGACATCGCTTCGCCTCCCGGCACCGCCGGCACGGAAACCGGTCAATTCTCCGGTATCCAAATCACGATCCCCAATATCGGCTTTAGCCTCACGGGCAGTCCTGATTCCGCCGCGCCTTCGATCAAGCAGACCGCCGGCAAAGACATGTTCGATTTGAGCAACGGTACCGCCATGGTGCTCAACAGTGTCTCACGAGCCGGTAAAGATGAATGGCTCGGCTACAAGGTCGACATCAAGCGTCAGTTCAACGCCGGAGCTTTCCCCTTCTGGATTAAGACCGGCATGATCAGCCACGACGAATGGCGCCGCAACGACAACCCCCGTCGCCAGTGGAATTACACCGGCCCCACCAATCCTTCGCCCTTCGGGCAATTCGTCGCCAGCGCTGATTCCCAAGGTGGCGAAAACGCTAAGTGGGGTATGCCGAAGTTCCCTTGGATCAGTCCCTTTGCTGTCACCAAGTTCTACTTGGCCAATCCGCAATATTTTACGGAAAACGTGACGACTTTCGTGAACAACGAAGCCAACCGCAACTTTGAGCACGAACGCATTACCGGCGCCTACATCATGGGCAGTGCGACCTTCGCCAAGAAATTCACCATCACCACTGGCTTCCGCAACGAGTGGACCCAAGACGATGGCGAGGGTAAACTCACCGATCGCAAGGCGTACGCCGACGCCATCGCTGCGGGCGCCTCGGTGCTCGATGCGACCAAGATCCAATACAAGCGCCGCTTTACGAATTCTAATTCTTACTCGACCCCGTTGGGTAACTTGCAGCTGAAGTATCAGATCACCCCCAGTCTCGTTCTTAAGGGCAGCTGGCACATGGGCATCGGTCGTCCCGATCTGCCCCAGTTGCTCCCGCAGTTCGATCTGAATGAGACGGTGACCCCCGGCACGATCAACGTAAACAACATCGGTCTTAAACCTCAGTTCGCTTACAACGGTGATGTTATGCTGGAGTATTACGCTAAGAACTCGCTTACGCTCACCGCGGATGTGTTCCAGAAGAAGATCCGCAACTACATCGCCAACTACACCATCACCGTGCCCACGGGCGCGGATAACGGTTATGAAGGCAAGTATGCTGGTTATCGCCAGACCACCGCCTACAACATGGGCGAAGGTCGCTTCAAGGGCGTCGAGCTTTCCGCTTCGCAGCCGTTCACGGGTCTGATGCAGATCGCCCGGGATTACAAATGGCTGGGTAACTTCGGTTGGTTCGCCAACTACACCTATATGTGGACCGAGCAAATCGGCGTGTTCCCCAATGGTGGCGGTGAATCCGTTTATCCTGGCAAGACGCAATCCACGCGTCGCTTCCAGAACTGGGTGCCGCAGACCTTCAACGCCGGTGTTTCCTACAACTGGAGCAATGGCGCCATGGTCTTCGTCAAATACAACCAGCGCAGCAAAGCCTACCAATACTCCCAAGCTAACTTGGACGTGATGCAGCAATCTTGGAACACCATCGATCTCGCGGTCCGCTATCCCGTCAGTAAGACGTATTCCCTCATGTTTAACGTGAACAATGTCTTCGACGACCGCACGACCTTCTACGTCCAGAACCACTTGAACATCCGCTCCGATATTTTCGCGACCCAGCTGAATTTCGGTATCCGCGGCAACTTCTGATCTGCTTACGTTGTTTCTTCCGTTACTGGGCAGAGCTCCGACTGGAGCCTGCCTCGTAACCTCGATCGATCGAACGGCTGAACTCAGCGCACGTGGAGCAGCGCCTCGAGGTCGAGCGCGTGGGTAAACATCGCGAGTGTGCCGTCGGGTTGGCGGGGCCAGTTTGCCTCGGGACGATCCCAATACAGTTCGACGCCGTTGCCATCGGGGTCACGTACCCAAATTGCCGGCTCGCCAATGCCGTGTGGATACTCCACCATTGCCGGCGCGTTTGTGGCGCAGTCCTGGGG
>RGAX01000077.1 GCA_009919985.1 Opitutaceae bacterium | reverse complement strand
CGGCCGTTGAGGTTGAGTTTTTTGGTAAACGCGCGTCGGTAAATTTCGAAGGTAAACGGGTCGTAATCGTCGGGCGGCTCGATGGGGATTTGGTTTTTCTCTAGCGTAAATTTCCAGCGGAAGCCGTAACCCATGGTGAGTTTGTCGGCGCTGCCGATGGGGCCGGGCGTATAATCCTGCAAGAGCGGGAGCAGCCCGCTACGCGAATCGCCGGGTTTCACGTAAGGGTCGATGTCGTAGACGGCGAGCGAGGGGCGGACGCCGGCGAGGTTTTCGCCGTAATGGTCGCGGGATTCACGGCCGAAGGTGTACGTCACGCCAGACTTTGCCATGAGGTCGCCCTCGTAGGAACAGTCGATGAACATGCGCGCGTTTACCGTCACGGCGCTGGCGGTTTTGGGCTGAGCGATCGGGCAACCAAAGCGGTCGGGCGGAGCGTAATCCAAGACGAGCGACGTGATCGAGGCGCCGGCTTTTGTCACCGAGGCGACCCGGTGCTCGTAGAGGATTTCAACGCCGTGCTGCTTCGCGAGGTCGGCGAACATGCGGCGGTATTGAGGATCGGTGAGGCCGTCTTTGAGGATTTTTTTGGCCGAGCCACCGGCGGCCTCCGAGCGGCCCCAATCGATGTGAACCAAGCCGCTGCCGGTCATGCCGCCGAGCCAACGACTGGGTTCGACGACGAGCACGCGACAGCCTTCACGAGCAGCGGCGACGGCGGCGGCGATACCCGCGGCGTTGCCGGCGTAGACGCAGACATCAGCGATGAGCGAGCGCGACTCGGCGGCGCGGAGGGGCAAGAGCGCGCCGAGCGAAACAAGACTACCCGCCCGAATGAAATCGCGACGGTTGAAGTGGGAATTCATCGGGAGCGGGGATTTTTTAACGGTTAGTTGGGCGGTAGGAATTAAAACGTCTTGGTCGCCGAGAGGCGGAAGCTGCGCGGCGTGGTGTAGCTGTAGAAACGCGCGTAGCTCACGCGCGCAGGCGATGAGAGGTCGCCGTTAGGCGCACGTAGGCCTGCGGTATTGTAGAGCGGCAAATCGTAATTGAAGAGATTGGTGATGGAGAGATTGAGTTCGATTTTTTCGCGGCCAAATAATTTCACTGGGTAACCAAGCGTGGCCGTGCCGAGAAAATAAGCTTTTTGCCAGACGACCGTGTACGCGTCGACGTTGGGATCATCGATGGCAGTGGCCGCGTTGGCGAGGTTCACGATCGTATCGGCCCCGCGATAACCGATGACTTGCGGGCCGCGGAATTGCATGCCGTAGCCGGCGCGCAGGCCTTTGAGTTTGCCGGAACTGAAACGGTAGTCGGAGTAGAAATTGGCAGTGTATTTCGTGAGGCGATTGAGCAACTGCGTGCCGCTGACCCAGTTGGCGCGGCTGGCTTGGAGATTATTCCAGGCATTAAGAGCATTGGTGGCGTCGACAAAGCTGTTCGGCCGCGCGGCGTCGGCACGAGCGACGTTGTCGGAGCCGACGATGATACCAGCGTCGTCGAGAATTTTCTTCATGACGGCGGTGTGATCATCGACCCAAGCGCGCGTCTGGCGGTAGGTGTCCGTCTGGGCGGCGTCAGCTAGGCCGTAATTGAGCGTGAGTCGCCAATTAGGCGTGAGGTTGGCGACCGCTTCGAGTTCGTAGCCGCGAGTTTTGCGGTCGAGGGTATCATTCCACGCGATAGGCACATCGCCGAGGCCCTGACGGTTGCGGCCGTCGGAGCTGAGGTCGCCGATGACGTTGGTGTTAATAATCGTCTGGATGCTGCTGAAGCCGGAGGGTTGGGAAATTGAGGCATCGTTTTCTTTAGATTCGTAGCGACTGGCGGTCACGTAAAGCCGTGGACCAAATGAGACGCGCACGCCATAGTCTTTACCTTCGGAGACGGAGGGCGGCGGGGTGCCGTAGTCGATGGTGGTTTTAGTGAAATCAGTGGGATTAAACGTCTGCGCGAAATTGGCCCAAAGAGAGACGCCGCGGCCGACGTTGAAAATACCACCGAGAGATTTGGTGGGTTTTTTTGTGCTGGTGGGCGGTGGGTTAAAATCGTCCTGGAAACGGTCCTTGGCGTATTGCGGAAGCGCGAGGCCGGTGGTCGCATCGCGAGGACGCGTGGCTGGCGCCAGTTGGGCGGGACCAGTGGCGTTGCCGTTGGCGTCTTTGGGGACGTAGGTGAGTTTGAAATAATCGGCGGGTGCGTCGGGCCGGTAAATGAAGTGGGTACGCGTGAGGACGCCGTAGCTGGACGGATGATCCATTGGGCGCAGAAAGAGACGCTGGCTGCGATCCACTTGGTCAGAGCGAAAGGCACCGAGGAAAATAATGCGCTTTTGCCAAAAGGAAATATTGGCGGAGGCTTGATAATATTTGGTGGAGGCGTCGCTGAAAGTGGTGGCGTCGTTGCGATCGGAGCCAAGAACCCAAAGCGGATTATAAGTCCGCGAGATGCCGGCGGCAGGATCAACGAGAGTGATTTCCTTCATCTCGGTGAGGTCGCGTTGCGGCTGGTTCCAGTAGTAGCGGTAGCGGAGCGTTTGCGTGCGCGTGCTGGTGACCAGACCCCAGGCGCGCGGATCGGCGTCGATGGGAATCATGTAGTATTCGCGCGACTTGAAGATCTGTTGATTTTCGGCGGCGCCGATAACGTTAGCCTTGAGGTCGAACCAGCGTGTGCTCTTCGCATAAGCGGCGGCGAAGCGTAGGGCCTTGTTGGTAGTGTCGACCTTCTGACGCTCGGGGCGGCTAAATTCGTTGTAGGGCTGGAGGAAGTTCGGGTTGGTGACGCCGTCAGGGAGTAGACGGTTGATGTCGATAAAGGTGTTGGGGTAACCTTGGTTAGTGTAATAATCGATCAGCCCGTAACTGAAGAGACGGTTGACATCGCCGGAGAGCTGGAAGTTGAGCGATTCGCCGATGCGTTGATCGAGGAAAAGCGTGGCGTCGCGGAAGCGGTTGATCGCGGTGGGGTTCGGCCCAATGTTGGTAAAGGAGCGCTTCGGAACGCGGAAGGAGGAACCCTGAATCGCGGCATCGTAAATGCCGGGCGTAATCATCGGCGTGTCGATGAGCGGTCCGGCGTTGAAACCCAAATTCGAGCCGCTTGCGGAGGTAACACCGTTCACGGTACGATTGCCCCCGAAATACGTGGTCTGCATCATGCCGGTGTAACTAAGCGCGGAGCCGAAGCCCTTGCCGGACGCGGGCGAAACGACCCAGTTATTAGTACCGATGCGCGTGGCGCCGAAGGCCGATTGGCTCGGGAGCGTCGAGGCTTGGATACCGGAGTAAACGGTTTTGCCATCCCAACCCGTGAGGGAATCTGTGAGGGCGTTCATGCCGGCGACGACTTTTTGTTCGTAGTAATCACCGATGACCGTGAGGCGGGTGTTGCGAGTGACATCAAAAGTGAGCGAGGGCGAGACGCCGCGACGTTGGGTGTGTTCCCAATCACGCCACGTGTGCGTGTCTTGCCATGTGGTAACGACACGCGCGGCGACTTTATTTTTCAAAGAGTAGTTGGCATCGACGGTGGTGCGGTAGGATTCCCACGAACCGACTTCGGCTCGAACCTCCACGGCGTTGCGGCCGATGCGCGCGCTTTTCACAACGGCGTTGGAGGTGCCACTGATCGTGCCGGTGCCAAAGAGGATAGAATTGGGGCCGCGCGCATAGTCCATCCGCTCAAGGTTGTACGTCGAAGTATTGGTACCGCCGGTAAAAAAATTCCGATTAGTGGCATTGGAACCAACCCCGCGAATCGTGCTGCTGCCCGTGCCGCCGAAGAGTTGGCCGCCGCCGTCATCAGGTGTTGTGGTGGCGCCGACCGTCCAATTGATGGCTTCGTTAAGGTCGCTCAAATTGAGCGCATCGAGAAACTCACGCGTCTGGACAGAATAAGCGACAGGAGTGTCGACCAAATCCGAAGCGAGGCGGCCACCCGCGAGCGAGCTAGCGGCGACGAAACCTTGGTCACGCGACGTGTTCACCTCAAAGGGCGAAAGTTTAACCGCGGGTGCCGCGGCGGGCTCGGACGACGAAACCGCGGCAGTTTGAGCCTGGAGTTGCGGCCATGCTAGAGCCGCAACGAGGGCTATAAGGAAGCGGGGTGAGCTAAACATAGGACAGAGTTTCATGACGGTAAAAATATTACTTAACAGTTAAAGCGAACGAACCAGAAATTTGCCGTGGAGGCGAAGGTCGGCGCTGGAGGAGCCGACGTGAACAAGAAATTCGCCGGGCTCGACGACGCGATGACCCGCACGGTTGATCAGCGCGAGTTCACGAGCGAGAAATTTAAAAGTCACCGTTTTCGTTTCGCCCGGCGCCAGCGAGACGCGCTCGAAACCGACGAGACTGAGCTCGTAAGTCGTCACGGAGCTGACGACTTGACGGAAATAAAGCTGAGGAACTTCGTCGCCCGCGCGGCTGCCGCGATTGGTGATTGCGCAGGTAACTGTGACTTCGCCTTCAGAATTAATCGCGGGCGTGACGTTGAGATCGGCGTAGGCGAATTGCGTGTAGCTCAGACCGAAACCGTACGGATAAAGCGCGCCCTCGATGGATGCTTGGCCGAAGCCGTTGGGGTCGTCTTTTTTGCCTTGGATGGCGTGGGCGCCGGGTTTGTAAGGAAAATTAAAGGGCAATTGGCCAACCGAGCGCGGGAACGTGACCGGGAGTTTACCGCCGGGATTGTAATCACCGAATATCACCTCGGCGATCGCGGTGCCGCACGCTTCACTCAGCGATGAGCGCGGCTTCGTTGGCGTCGGGCGCTTCGGGGAAAAGTTCGGATTCGGGCCAGCGAGCGTCGGTAACTTTGCAACCTTCGGCGAAGAGCACCTCGGTGCCCGTCGAAGCGAGGCGCGCGCGAATGCCGTCGAAGGCCGTGACGACTTCGCCGCCGTTGGAGCCGTAGCGGTCGAAAGAGGTTTCGGTCATTTTCGCAGTCGGGCCACAGATGAGTAGACGTTTGAGTTGCGGCGAAAGCGGGAGCGTCGATTTTTCGTTTTTGAGCAGAACGATGGATTTGCGGGCAGCCTCGAGCGCGAGCACTTGGCTCGCGGGCGTGCGAATCAGGGCTGCGGCTTTTTCCGGTGCAGCGACGTAGGGGTGATCGAATATACCGGCCGCGAATTTCACGCGGAGGACATCGCGAACGCGGGCATCGACGACTTCCATCGCGAGGCGGCCAGCGGAGATTTCGGTGCGCAGACCTTTGATGAAGACATCAGGTTGGGTAAAATGCGTGCGGACGTTGCCGCCCTCGCGAATGAACATCGCAGCGGCTTCGGGATACGTCGCGACCAGGTGATGTTTAGTTTGCAGGAATTCAACCGCCTCGCTGTCGGATACGACGTAACCCTTGAAACCCCATTGGGTACGGAGACGCTCGATGAGAAATTCACGACTACCGGAAATCGGAACGCCGTCGTAGTCGTTGTAAGAACTCATGAGGCCGCGGATGCCGACTTCTTTGACAATGCGCTCCCACGGTCGGAGGTGGAGTAACTCCATCTCGCGCGGGGCGACGTGGGGGTCGGTACGCGCGGCACCGTCACGACCGCCTTTGGGCTCGGAATAAACGGCAAAGTGTTTGGGCGAGGAGGTGACGCCGCCGTCCTGAAGCGCGCGCGCCATACGAATGCCGAGTTCAGCAACGTGATAAGGATCTTCACCGTAGGTCTCAACGACGCGACCCCAGCGCGGATCACGGGCTAGGTCGAGGAGAGGCGCGTAAATGCTGGTGTAACCAATGGCGCGGGCTTCGCTGGCGATCACGGAACCAATGCGCGTAAGCAAATCGCGGTCCCAAGTGGCGCCGAGGCTGATGCTCGAGGGAAAATTGGTGGAGCGAACGTAGTTTAAGCCGCGCACGCCCTCGTTAGTGAAATCAACAGGGATGCCGAGGCGCGTCTCCTCGATGAACCAGCGCTGGATGGTGTTGAGCGCGTTGACGGTGGCGGCCGGGGTTTCGTTGTACGGCGATTTCGCGTATTTGCCGATGCCGTTGTGCATCTCGTCGATGTTGGCGATGCCGTCTTTCCAGATGGCGTTTTTCCAATCGGGCGTAGGGAGCGGGTCTTTGAGGACGCGGCCGTAGCCGTAAAGCGTGGCGAGCTGGCAGGTTTTTTCTGCGACGTTCATCTGCGCGAGCAGGTCGTCGATACGGCGCTCGATAGGTTGGGCGCCGTCTTCGTAGATGTCTTTTTTTCCGTTCTTGTTGAAATCGATCCAAACGGTCGGTTCAGCCGCAAGCGCGGCGAACGTGGAGGCGAGGAAAACGCCGAGGAGGCGCGTGGCGCGCGGTGTGAGTTTCATGAGGGAACTGAATGTGGATAAAAAGCGAAGCGGGGCGTGAAGGATTTTACCCCGTTCACACCCCGCTAAAGACCAGCCGGAATTTAGTTTATAGAAATCAGAAATCGAGACGGGCGGTAAGCGTCCAGTTGATGGGCGTGCGATAGGAGAAGCCGGCCGGCACGGTGTAAACGGCGGGCGAGGTGACGTCGGCGTTGCGATTGCGCAGGATAGTATTGGTGGTCTGGCCGCCGGGGAGATTCACGAAATACATCGGCGTGGTGTTGTTGAACAAGTTTTGGATATTGAGGTTCAACTGCACAGTGCGGCGGTCGCGAAGCTTCCAGGTGTAACCGAAGCGCGCGTCGCTCGTGGTGTAGGATTTGGAATAGACCGGCGTGTAAGCGTCGACCGAAGGATCGTCGATGGCGGCGGCGGGGTTAGCGGGGTTCACGATCGTATCAGCACCGCGGTAGCCGACGACCATCTTGCCGCGATAGTGTAGACCAAAACCAGCGGAGAAGCCTTTGAGTTTGCCTTCACGGAAAGCGTAATCGGTTCCGAGGTTGGCAGTGTAGTCGGTGGCGCCAGCCAGTTTTTGGCTACCAGTGACAAGGTTAGGGATGGTAGTCGTCTGGAGGGAATTCCAAGAGTTCACGGCGTTGTTGACGGCGCCGACGTTAATGAGCGCTGGGTCATTGTATACCGGGTTGATCGAGGCTACGTTAGAGGAGCTGATGACAACACCAGCGTCGGCGAGGATCTGGCGAGTGACCTTGTCCTTGTCGGCGATGAAGGCGCGGCTATCGGGCGCGATGTTTCGCTGAGTACCGTCAGTGTGAGCGGCGTTAAAGAGCAGGCGCCAAGAGCGGGTCAAGTTGGCGGTGATTTCAAATTCCACGCCTTTGGAATCTTGGGTCTGGGTATCGCGGACGACGGCGGGCAAGAGGCCTTCGTTGCGGACATTGCGGCCGCCAGGGCTGAGATCGCCGATGATGGGGGTACTGAAGATCGTGTTGAAACTACCGATGAGGCCGCCTGGGGCATTCACCGGGGAAAGATTTTGATAGGAGGTGAACCAACCGAGACTCATTGAGATTCGGCCACCAAGAGGATTCAGGCGGATGCCCGCGTCGGTACCACGAGAAGCCGAGGGCGGGAGCAAGGAGCTATCGAGGCGTTGGACGAGCAGGTTGGGATTAAACGTGGTGGCGAGGTTACTGTAGATACCGAGCCACGGGGTGACGTTGAGGGTGGCACCGACCGAGAAGGTATTGGAAGCAACGTTGAGCGCGGGCGGGTTGTAATCGTCGCGGAAGCGGTCAGCGGCGTATTGCGGCTGCGCGAGGATGCTGCTGGCGGCGACGCTGGTAGTGGCAGGAACCGTCAGACGTGGGCGAGAATCGGCGGGCTGCGCAGGACCCGTAGCGACACCTGCGGCATTTTTCGGAATATACGTAAGCTTGGTCCAGTCCTTAGGCGCGGCGGGCTTGAAGGTGATGTTACTACCGCTCCAGCCGGCTGCATAATCACCCGGAAGTACGGTGTTTTTGGTCTCAAGATACGTGAGGTCGCGACGGAGCGCACCGATGAAGACGAGCCGGTTTTTAAACATGCTGAAATTACCCGCCGTCATGATGTGTTTAAATTTGGTGATATTATCGGCGCTATTGTCTTTGCGCGTAGCGTCGAGGACGCGCTGAGGCGTCACATTGGTAACGGTGCCGTCGGTATTGCGTAGGGTGAGCGAGCCGAGGTTGGTGTTATAAAAATTACGACCGCCTTGATTCATGTAGAGACGGTACCAGAGCGCGGTGCTGTTTTGGGATGCATCCCAATAGCGGGCGTCGGGGCCGATGCTTTGGAGGGGTAGCAAATAAAGGTAGCTGCGCTTGGACTGGAGCTGATCATTGAGACCGCCGCCGACAGCGAGCTGGAGTTTACCGATCGGCGTTTCTTTGATGTAAGCAGCAGAGGCGCGGAGACTCTTGAGCTCGTAGTTGCGGAGATTTTGGTAATCCCAGTATTCGCTGTAGGGCTGTTTGAAATTTGGGTTGGCGGTGCCGTTGGGGAGATTTTTAGTAATATCGATGTAGACAGTATTGGCGCCGCGGTTGATGGCGTTGTTGCCGTCGATTTTGACCTTGTTGGTATCGCCCGCGATTTCGAAGAAGAGAGACTGTCCGATGCGATGGCTGAGGGTAAGGGCGAAGTCCTTGGCGACTTGGGCCTGTGTGGGTTTGCCGCTGGTCCAGAGGTTGGTGGTTGATTGCGAAGGCACTTTGAAACCGATGGCACCGGCGAGGGCGTTGTCGTAGCGGCCGGCGGGAACCTCAAAACCGTCGATCATCGGCTGGCCGGCGTAGCTCACGCTAGCGCTGGTGATGGCTTTGCCGCCAATGAAATTGCGGTTGGCCGCAGTACCGTTGCCTTGCGCGCCTTTCGTGCGGAAGACGTTGGCAAAATTCAGGACGTTACCCGTGCCGAAGGCGGTGGGATCGTAAACCCAGAGGGGCGAGAATTGCGGATTGGCGTTATTGGTGCCGTAGCTGATACCGGCGGCGGCTTGCTGCGCGGCCGTGGGTGCGTCAGCGGGCAAGACGGAGTCGGTGAAGGTGGTTTTGCCATCCCAGGCGGACACTTGGTCGGTGAGGAAGGTCGGGAAGGTTTTTTGCTTAGTCTCGGCGTATTCGCCTTCGGCGCGGAGCGTCGTCGCGTTGGTGAGATTGTACGTGCCCGCGACGAAGAGAGCTTTCTTACGGCGCCACTCGTTTTCACGGTAGGTATCGGCATCTTCCATCATGCCAGCGACGCGGATGGCAGCCTTGTCGTTAATCGGATGATTCAAGTCTAGGGTGCTACGATATTTTTTCCAAGAGCCGAGCTGCACTTGGACTTGGTTAATCGTCTTAGTTGTGAGCGCTTGCTTGGTAACAGCCACTGGGGTGCCGCCGAATTGCGCGGCGCCGAAGAGAATAGCGTTGGGGCCGCGGGCGAAGTCGAAACGGTCGAGCGCGTAGCTGTCGGTATTGTGGTTAAACGGAAAAAAATTCCGCATCGGGTAATTCGATTCACCGGGAGCGGCGCCGCGGATCGTGATGTTGAGCGCGGGCGAGAAACCGAAACCTTGATCGACGTTGTTGCCAGGATTGTAGGTGGTGTTCACGGACCACTCCATGGCTTGCGTGAGATCGGTGATGTTGAAGGCGTCGAGAAATTCTTTGGTGAGCACCGAGTAAGCAACGGGCGTGTCCTTGAGATCGGTGTTGAGGCGGCCGCCGGCGAGTGCACTAGATGCGACGAAACCCTCATCGCGACTGGTATTCACCTCAAAAGGCGAGAGCTTGACCGCGGTTTCTGGGGCGGTGGCAGAAGGAGCGGGAGCGACTTGGGCGTGGGCCAAGTTTTGAGACAGAGCGACGACGGCGAAACTACCGATGCAACTAGAGGCGAGGAAGCGCAGCGCCTTCAAGAGCGACGAACATGGGGAGCGATGATGCAGGTTCATAGGGTGTTTTGGTAAAACGGTAAGGTTTGAGACAACGAATCTGAGCAGAGATTAATAAAAGGACTGGAGGGGCTAACGGATTTAAAGCATCCGACTGGGGTAGGCTGAATCTACATCGAATAAGAATCGGATAATGTTTTCGACACCTTTAATGCGTTAATGTAACGCAACTCTATGCCCTCGCCTACCCTTCGCCAAATCGCCGCCTTGGCCGGCGTAAGTTCGATGACGGTGTCTCGCGCGATCGTTGGCCGCGGCCGGATCGCCGAGGCCACTCGGAAGCATATCGTCCAACTAGCCCGCGAACATGGCTACACGCCCGATCCGGAGATCGCGAAACTCATGCACCATCTCCGAGGTCGGCGCGCCCGACGCTTCCAGAGCCTGATCGTCGGCTTGTCCACGCGTCAGGCCGACGACCCGGAAGTCTATTTCCGCCTGATCAGCCGCGGCGCCAAAACTCGCCTCGCCGAGCGCGGCTACGGTTTTGACCCCATGCATATCTCGTCCAACCCCGCCGATTGGCCCAGTCTTCAACGAACGCTCAAAAGCCGCGGCGTCGAAGGTGTTTTGATTTTACCGCAAGCCGCGCCGATCGACCTTACGCACTTACTTGATTGGACCCAATTTTGCGTCGTCGCAGCCTCCGCTAGCGCGACACTACCCGGGGCGCACCGCGTCACGCCTCACCACTTTGCCAACATGCTTTTGTTGTGCCGCACCCTCACGCAGCAAGGCCACCGCCGCATCGGTCTCGTGATCGCATCGGATCACGACCGACGTACCGAGCACGGTTTCTCTGCCGGCGTCACGTGGCACGGGCTAAACGAGGCCGCCCATTTTGTGCCGCCTTACATCAGCCACCAAAGTGACCCAGCCGAGCTGCGCGCCTGGTTCGCGCGCGAAAAACCCGATGTGATCATCACGAGCCAACTGAGCACCGCGCGCACCTGCGCCGCCCAGCTAAGCTGCAAGCTCCGTGGCCCCGTGCGCTTCGTGTGCACCAGCCGCTTACCCAGCCGCTCCGCGCAGATCGCCGGCATCGACGAAAGCCCGGAACTGATCGGCGCCGCGGCGGCCGATCGACTCGCGAGCATGGTAGAGCGTCGTAAACCCACGCTCACTCAAGCCCCGCAATCTACCCTACTCACGGGTCGCTGGGTCGATTGAATCTAGCTAAAGCGCTCGCCTCCTCACTTAGTCTGATAAAACGGAGCGGGTAATTTAAACGTCCGCTCCGCAAAACCTCCTGCCAAATCGCTCTCCTGGTCGCCCACGTTGGCGATGATGACGCGGCCGGCGGCTTGGATTTTTTTACGCGTCTCGGTTTTGAATTGCTCGGTCGTAATTTTGGCTGAGTCCGGTTTAAACCAGAGCGCCGTAAAGTCGCCGAAACCTTCGGCTCGCAAATTTTTCTCCGTACCCGGCCGATCGC